>NZ_CEVCIF010000001.1:0-164060 GCF_982245605.1 Coprobacter fastidiosus
TGCAAAACTAAAAGGTCTGAAGGCTTACTCCGGACACACTGTTTGAAACACTACCTCGTTACGTAAAGTTTATTTATTTGGATAGGGTCTTTTATGCAAATGTAGTAAAATGCTTGAACTTTTTATCTCTGTTTTGAGTTTCCGTAAAAATTAGCTACCTTCGTTAAGATAAATACTACATTATGGAAGAAAAAGAAAATGATATATTGACTGTTGAGGAAAAAATCGTGAAGATGCTCCGTACGGTTTATGATCCGGAAATTCCGGTAAATGTATATGATTTAGGGTTGATTTACTCTATTGAGGTAGATGATGAGAAGAATGTCCATATAGAGATGACCCTTACTGCACCAAATTGCCCGGCAGCAGATTTTATCATTGAAGATGTCCGGATGAAAGTTGAGAGCATAGATGATGTTAAGAGTGTCGATATTCAGTTGGTTTTTGAACCGGAATGGGATAAGGATATGATGAGTGAAGAGGCCAAACTGGAACTCGGTTTTTTGTAAAAACGAATTCCATATCCTTATTTTATAAAGTGCCGTTAAATGAAAAAAATCTATTTTTTGTCCGATTTGCATTTGGGCGCACGAACATTAGAAAATCCGCTTGAGAATGAGCGAAGAGTGGTGCGTTGGTTCGATTCGGTTAAAGAGGATGCTTCAGCAATATATCTGATGGGAGATATATTAGATTATTGGTATGAATATAAGACTGTCGTTCCAAGAGGATTTACCCGATTTTTCGGTAAAGTTGCCGAATTGACAGATAAAGGGATAGATGTGCATTGGTTTATCGGAAATCATGATATATGGATATTCGATTATTTACCCGATGAATTAGGTGTAAAAGTGCATTATACTCCGGAAATTGTCGATTTAAACGGGAAGACATTTTATTTGGCTCATGGTGACGGGTTGGGAGATACTTCGCTGACTTTTCGTTTTATACGGTCTGTTTTTCATAATCGATTTTGTCAGAAGTTATATTCGGCAATTCATCCCCGTTGGACGGTTGCATTTGCACATAAGTGGTCTTCTCATAGCCGACAGACCGGTAATTGTAAAGATTATTGCGGAGAAGAGAATGAATATTTGGTTCGATATGCGAAAGCCTATCTTGAAAAATCATCCGTTCATATCGATTTTTTTGTTTTCGGCCATCGACATATCATGTTAGATTTGATGATACGTCGAGATAGCAGGGTAATTATTTTAGGAGATTGGATTAATTATTTTTCTTATGCTGTTTTAGAGGGTGATCAAATGCGGTTAGAACAATTCGAAGAATGATGGTATTGTTTTAAGCGATTGTCTAAACTTTTCGAATTAGAAAATATTATCAGGTAATTTTGTGTTTTCTTCCGGTTTTTTCTTGTTTTCCCTCATTAGATAGCCCGTCATATCCTCGTAAAACAGAAAACATCTTCGAAAGAATCTCACAAACCTGACTCGAGTAAAATTTATACCGATTCTAAGACTTTTACCGTTTGTTCTTTAATTGCTCTAGATAGTCAGCCGGGGTAATACCTGTGACTTCTTTAAATACTCTGTAGAATGAAGTTTTGGAATTAAAACCGCATTCGTCGGCAACCCCCATTAATGTTATATCTTTATATTTAGGGTCTTTTAGTTTTTCTTTCACAGCTTCCACCCGATAGTAATTGACAAAATCGGCAAATCCTTTTCCTATGTACTCTTTTAGTATTTGTGCTAATTGTAGTTCCGTAAGCTTCAATACTGCAGCCAATTGAGCTTTATTGAGACGTTTATTGGTATAAAGATGGTCTGTCTCCATAGTTGCGATAAGAGCATTTACTATCTTTTGATTTTTCTCATCCGGCTCTTTTAGTTTTACAGGATTTTTAAGAACCTTGTTTTTCTTTTTTGATAAGATTTTCTGGTAATTTTTCAGAATATGAGGATATCTCTTGTTTAAGAGGTAAAGTAGAAATCCGAATAAAGCGATAGCACCTAATATACTCCAGATTACGATTGCCCAAAAACTTTTTACCCGAATGATTAAAACTTCGTGGGCATCTCCCCATTTCCCGTCCGAATTTGCTCCGCGTAGCATCAATGTATATTTTCCGCTTTTTAAAGACGGGAGCATAATACTGTTTTTCCCGAAAGTTACCCATTTCCAAACGGAGTCTTTGGGCAATATTTTGTATTGGTAACGATTTCTCCATTCATTCTGATAAGAATAGGCGGAAAATGCAATTTCGCAGAGATGATTTCTCGATGAAAGAGAAAGTGCCGGAACATTGTTTTCTGTTTGTAATTGATTTACATCGATGCTTCCGTTATCGTTTTGGATTTTTAATACCGATGGCCATGGAATAAAACTGTTGTCGAATTGTATCCGAGTATCGATTTTATTGAATCCGTTATTCCCTCCGAAATAGAGATAGGGAGGAAGTGCTGCGGCAACTTGATAATTGAAAAGAGGTCCTTGCAGTCCATCTCGTTCGCTAAAGCGAATAATGTTATTTCCCGTCATGGAAATGCGGACAATACCTTGTTCTGTCCCTAACCATAGATAATCAGGCCATACCGGAAGTATGGAAGTTACAGATCCATTGATTGCGGCATTAAAATTCTTTCTTTTTTCGAAAGTTTTGGTTTTCAAATTGAAAAAACTTATTCCTGATCCGGTTGCAAATACAAGCATTTTATCCGGTAATTCCACGATATCCCATACGATGTTGTCATTTAGTCCGTTGTGAGTCGAAGTTTGGGTATATAAATCTAACGTTTTGTTTGCAGGAGAGTAACGGCCTATTCCTCCTTGATAAAAAACAATCCAGATATTATTTTCCGAATCTTCGAATAATACTTTGATATTCGTATAAACATCTTTTTTCCCGGAGTATTCGACAGGTAAAGATACCTCTTCTACTTTGTTTGATTTATTATCGTATCGGTATAAGCCTTTGTCTAAGACTCCCATCCAAATATCTCCGTTGCGAGATTCAAGCAATGCATATATTTCTTTCAGTTCTGTTTGAGGATTAAATATCTTGGGATATATAGTATTCTGTAAAGTATTGTATTCTAATAATCCCCCTCCTGTTCCTAATAACAGGTTACCGTTTTGCAGTAAAATCCCTGTCCGTATTTGGTTATATCCGGGTTGCAGTTTTAAGGCAGAAAGCGAATAATGAGTAAATAGTCCGGTTGCTGCATCGTAACGGTCTATTCCGGCATTTGCTGTTCCTATCCATAGTTGATTCTTGGCTTTATCTGCTTGCAAGAAGATCAAGGAATTATTACTAAGGGAATTCTCCGATTCGGGGAGATTCTGAAGCAAAGGAAATCGGGGTTGCCTTTCGATGCGGCATACACCTTTGGACGTTCCGCACCAGATAGCTCCGGAACGATCTTTGTGGATGCTCATTACATCATTGCTCAAAAGAGTGTTCTCACTCCCCGGATTGTTTTTTAACCATTCGACGGATTGTTCCTTTTTATTAAAAATTGCAACGCCGTTATCTGTAGCAAGAAATAATGTTCCTGTTTTATCTTCTGTCATGTCGGTTACCAATCCGTTGATTCCGATTTGATTATATCTTTCAAAATTATTATCATCTCTTCGTAATCGGCACAGTCCGTCGGCAGTTGCGATCCATAATGAGCCGAAACTATCCTCATATATATTTTCGATAAAATCACTTGAAATAGTCGTACTATCTGTAAGAGAGTAATGAAAACTTCGATGTGTCCGGTCTTTTGTGTTGATTACGACCAAACCGTTACCTTCAGTTCCCACCCATAAAAGTCCCATCTTGTCGAAATAGATGCATTTGGCTATCCGTTCGCTTTTCAGAGCCTCGTTGAATGTTTTATGGTGGGCAAACAGTGGAGACAGCAACAGTTTATTCGAAGGTTCATCATACTGGTATATACCGTTTCGCGTACCTAACCAAATTTGGTTATCCGGAGATAATGCAATACTGTAAATAACGTTGCTTTTACTATTTATGTCATTTTCGTTCGGTAGAAAATGAACTATTTCTCTGTTCCGTTTATCGTACCTGAAAGCTCCGTACGGAGTACCTATCCACATTCGGTCTCGTGTATCGTTTTGGAGTGAATAAATTCTTTTATAAAAACCGTGATTTACATTCTGAGGTAAGGGAAGAGTTTGTAAAGAGTATCCGTCGTAATAAGCAACCCAATCGTTTGTTCCGATCCATATAAGCCCTTGTTTATCTTGCGTTATACATTGTACTGATCTTGAAGGGAGTTCGAAGTTAAGACGAAATTGATCTACATTACCGTTAAATGCCGATAAGTAACCGACATTGGCGATACATAGGAGTAGTACGATAGTGATCTGTCTGGCGAATCCGAACATAAATACGGCATTAAAAACGAATCGCAGAAATTTTTTTTATAATGCGTTTCATTTAAGTTATAAAATATTTATTTCTAAACAGTTGTAAGAAATAGTATAAATCCGTTTAGCAAATATACTCTTTTTTTTGAAAAAAAGGTCGTAGATGATCATTTTTTCAGTTTTTATAATATAAACACAAAAGAGCAGGAAAAGATTTAGATATGTTCAGAAAGTTCTTCTGATCGAGGCAGGTGATTTATGTAGAACTGTGGTGAAATTTTTTCAAACCGAAATGTTTTCTTGAACATGAAATGTAATTTTGTCAGATAAGAAAGATATATATTTTATCTTTGGAGTTTCAGATTCTGATATTGAAAGGGAATAATCTGTTGTATATTTAACAATTGAGTTGGGTATATTGGGAAAGTATTTTTATTAAGTAGAAAAATGGAAAATTCAATTACAATTAGGGAATATGGTCCGGCGGATAAAGTTGCTGTGATGAATTTAATCAGATTAAATACGCCTGAATATTTTGCATTAGAGGAAGAAACTGATTTAAATGAATATTTGGAAAATAAAAGAGAACTTTATTATGTTTTGATTTTTGATGGCGATATTGTCGGTTGTGGTGGTATAAATTTTGTGAAGAATGGGAAGGTTGCGAAAATTAGTTGGGACATTCTTCATCCGGAATATCAGCGGAGATCATTCGGGTCACAGCTTCTTAGATATAGGATCGATAAGCTTAAGACTATCGAAGGTGTTCGGGAAATAATGGTAAGGACGTCTCAATTGGCATATGGGTTTTATGAGAAGCATGGCTTTGTACTGAGTGAAATCAAGAAAGATTATTGGGCTAAAGGGTTTGATATGTACTGCATGAAATATAAAATGAAAGATTTATTGGAGAAAGGACGATAATCATACAATTTGAATGACCGTTGATTTGCAGCTTACAAGTCCGTTTAAAAATTTCCGATAAAGAGTTTTATATAACCAAACTTTTTGCATCTCTTTTTAATCTGTTTCTCCGCTTTTGTATGTTGTATAACCTAACCCGCTATGCTCTTTATCGAAACAAAAGAACATCCTTGAAAAAATCTTTTGAACCTGATCTGAGTAAAATTTAAACAGACATTAAAATAATTACCGGAGTTATTTTGCTCAATGCAGAATGACTCCGGTATTATAAACTATAAATTTAAACGAATCTTTAATACGGTATTTTAGAACTTAAGATGCGATCTTTATACCACGGATCATTTACCTGTTTCAGTAATTGACCCATTTGTCTGCATAAATCCTCGAATATTTTCTGGTTTTCCGTTATAGACAGGTTATTCATCTGATAAGGATCTTTAATGTCGTCATAAAAGAAAATATGCTTGATATTGTGTCGCTTATCGATAGATATGGCTAAAGTGTAACGTTCTGTTTTGATCCCTCGTGCCTCGGGAAAGTATGAGATAATTTTGCCGTCGGCATTCTTCTCTCCGTTCAGGTTTCTTAAATACAGTACTCCTGAAGGCAATTCAGGTGCATTTTTTTCTTTTGATATTACCGGTGCAAAATTCGTACCTTGTACGGTTTCCGGAATCTGTCGAGACAGCCCGGCTAAGCCGAGTACCGTAGGCATGATATCCGGAGATGAAAGTAACAGTCGGTCTTCTACACGAGGTTTTAATTTCTCCGGGTAACGAACCAGAAACGGAACATTCATAGATTCTGCATAAGGCGAGTTTTTAGGATCATTTGTGTTTTGGCTGCACATGGTTTCTCCGTGATCAGAAGAAAAGACGACAATCGTGTTTTCTTCTAACCTCAAATCTTTTAATGCTTTCAAAATACGACCGAATTCCCGATCTACTCCGGTAACCGAAGCAAAGTAAAAGGGGGCACATTGGGCTTTTTCCATTTGAGGATTAGCATTGGGACGTACTAATAGCTTGTCTAAGGGGATATCTTTGTAAAGATTGTAATCTTCTTCCATGACATCCTCAATTGTACGGTAAGGACTGTGAGGCGGATTCATACTGACAACCATAAAGAACGGTTTAGATGTATCTCGTACGTTTCCGGTATTTTTCAGATATTCTATCGCTTTATCCGCTTCATGTTTCGGAGACCATTCCCTTATTTCATGGCGTTTGCCGTCGGTATCCCAATAATGCGGTTGTTTGTGAATGTCGAAAGTTCCGTAAGAATACCAGTAGTCAAATCCATGCCGTCTTTCTTTGGGAGTGTAGGCATCCCATACTGGGGTATCGTTGTTTACATAAGTTCCCGGAGCTTCAGGGTTATTCGGAGTCGGAAAATCAACATGTAATTTCCCGATATAGGCACAGTTATATCCGTTTTTCTTAAAGACGTCTCCTATACATTCTATATCTTCTCGGAGACTGCTTATCGGGCGATCCGAATTGCAGTTTAACGGAACTCCGCTTCCATCCGGATACATGCCGGAAAGTAACATTCCCCGATGCGGACTGCTTAAGGGACAGTTGCTCATGGCAGAGGTCAATACTACCGATTCTCTTGCAAAATTATTCAGGTTGGGAGTGATTACAGGATCAGGTTTAAACCGGACATGTTCTTTGAACCCTTTTTCGCCCCAAAATCCCATGGCATGATTTCTGAATTGGTCGGGGAAAACATAGATTACATTCGGTTTCCGGTCTTGAATGTTATTTTGAGCCGTAACAGGAATTCCGTTTGTCAAAGATAATCCCGCAGCTGCGAATAGAAATTTTTTAGATGTTTTCATTGCGTTTAATCTTTAATCAGGTTTACTTCTCTGGTCATGCCGTGTCGGCAAGAAACTTCGAGGAATGTACTTTTTGTGTCTTTCCCGGATATTTTTATGTAATCAGATGGTGTTTCTAAGTTCCATATTCCGTTTATTTTTATTTTTATTGTCGATTTTGCAGAAGGATTGTCTATCCATTTTCGAGAATAAACACTTCGTTCTATTCGTTTCCCGTTTTTGTCATACTGTTCGTCTGCCGGTCCTTCATAGAAGTGAAGATCCGGATCACAAACACTGATTGTCATTTTATCTTTATTTTCTTTAGCTGTCATTATTAAACAAGGATGATTGACAGACAGTATTTCGTTTCCTACAGTTACTTCACCCTCTTCAAAAAGTACGTATCCGGTTGTAGAAGTTGCTTTGTCTCTTACGATATGAGCTTGTTTGTTTTGTTGCAAGACAATATAGCCTCCCGATTTTTGATATTGCTTTTTTTCTTTTTCCGAAGGTTGTATAAGGACCATATATTCATAAGATGCATTATGGGGAGTTTTCCCGTGGTCAATGGCCGCCAATGCAAAGTTATTTTCTGTCGGGGCACATGTCTCCTCGTCAAGAGAGTGTTGCAGGGTCTTGTGTACGATGATATTCCCGTTGCGTATCAGGTAATAATTCTTTTTACCGTCGCCCAGCATGGCTGTTTTCTCTGATAAACGTTTTTCATACGGAAAATCGGAGATTTTCTTTCCGTTTATGAAAATAGGACTCTCTTCTTCCGGAAGATATACTTGGAATAGTGTCGTATGTACCGGGGCATCCGGGAGAGCACTTTCTATATCAGAGCCTAATGCGATGATTCGGTTATCGAAGAAGAAATAAGATTTACGGGCTCGTAATGATCCGTTATATTTGTCATGCTCGTGCAATTTCATTCCGAAAGCTCCGTTTCGGTTTTTGCTGGATATTGCTCCTGCAAAAGATTCGTCGGAAAGGAGCATCTCTTCATATCCGGAGACTTCATCTACTTGACGTATATCGGCTTTAAGATCTTTCATCGGTATTACTGCTGCTGTTGTTCCGGGTATGTGATTCCAGTCCCAGCCTTGTTGATTAAAACCGGATGCGAACATGTCTATGGGATTACCAGAACCTAATATTTGTAAGTTCCCGTGATTCAGATAGCGTCCGAAATAGTTTGCTCCGATATAAGATTCGGTAGCCCATAAATATCGGCTGTGCCCCATAGCTGTTGCCAGCCAATTGCCTCGGCGGTGTACGGCAAGGCATGAATAATTGATCCCCCAGTTTCCTTCAGGAGCTTTTTCCGGTATTATTCCGGCTTTTGTAAACTTTTTGCTGTAACTGTCTTTTTTCCCGTTATTAAGCCGCAAATAAGCAGATGCAAGTTCGGTATCTATCTTTTCTGTTTTATCAGGGCTGCCTACTTCGGCTAATCGGGCGTAGTGCCATGGGATGAGTTTCCCTTTTCCGTCGGGATGTCTTCCTGATAAGGATAAGGGCCATGTTACGAGATTGCAATATTTGCGCATGGTGAGAAGTGCAAATTTTAGATTCTCATGACTTTGGCGGCTGATTTCGAATTCCGAATCTTGTAACAACCAAACTGAGTTTACCGCTCCGTCCAATCCTCCTACGGCATAAGCCGGATAGTTGTGACGGTGGTGGAATATCGAGCCGTCTATTTTGAAACAACCCATCGTCCCGTCCGAAAAATGCAACCCGTTGTCTATCCAACGCGAAATAGAGCGTAGATAGGTTACTTTTTGGGGAGAATCTTTCATCATCATGATGCTCGAAAGACGCCCTATTAAACTCGTGTTGAATGCATCTATATCCATGCCGTCTATTTCGGGTTTTAGTTTTACTTCTCCCGTACCGGCAAACCATTCCATTGCTCGCTGAATGTCTTGGTCTAATTCTGCTTTTATAAGGACATCCTTCATCAAAAACATTGCCGGATAATAATTTCTCATGCTGTACCCTAAGTGGTGAAGTGTTCCCATAGCACTTCCTGCACGAAATCCCTGATCGAGCATGTGGCGTGTCATCAGGATAAACATGTTTGCTAATTCTGTTTTTTCATTAGTATTTGTACTATTGTTCCAGGCTATTGCAAGGTTATACATGAAATTTACACAATTTCTTAATCCCATAGGGTTAGCGTAGATTTTTGCATAGTTCTCTCCTCCGAGATTTGCATAAGCTTCTCCAAAACGTTCAAAGAATATCGGTAATCCAGAGATTGAACCGTCCGAATTTTCTGTAATATTATATGCAATGAATTGTTTTTTCAGTTTTGTGACATCCGGCTGCTTTTTAGGAAGAAGCAATTGCTTGAGCCGGGTTTCTACATCGTTTATACTTTTTTGTTCGGAGGGACTTACTCGGGCCGGAATCGGGAGATCGAAATCGTTTTCCCATGATTTAAGTAATACTAACCAATGACTGGTTGTTTCCGGATTGATATAAGGTGCTTGAAAATCGGCTGTTTGGTGGCGTACGTCTTGGAAAGAGGATAAAATGATGTGATCCAAAAAAAGTTCTCCCGAAGCCGTATCTGGTGCGGTGATACGTAATTCGTCCATTCCCTCTTCCGGCTTTCCCTGCATGTCTCGGCTAAAGATCAGCCATGCGCCGCTCCATCCGGTAAAATTCATTCCGTATTCGAACCATGAGCAGACTTTCCCCTGTTTCAGAAACTCGAATTTCAGTTTCCCTGAGGTAATAGCTTGGGGATTGTAGACCCAGAATATAAAAGT
Source organism: Coprobacter fastidiosus (assembly GCF_982245605.1). Lineage (NCBI taxonomy): Bacteria > Pseudomonadati > Bacteroidota > Bacteroidia > Bacteroidales > Barnesiellaceae > Coprobacter > Coprobacter fastidiosus. The sequence continues at coordinate 9,874 of NZ_CEVCIF010000001.1, forward strand.
AGAGAGAGAGGTCTCTTTCGGATTGGGATTCTGAGCCAGATACCCTATCGGTTGTTTGATAAATATTTGTGCATTGGGTTTGTCCCAATTCCACAAAAGACTGCTTTTTAAATGTTTGTAGTGCTTGTCAGATAGAGAGACTTTCGATCCTTCTCCTGCAATCACCGGAGAGGTCGATTCTTCGAATGAAAGAATTTGTGGATGCTTGAATTCCCTGACTTGAGCATTTGTGGCAAAAAAAGCCGGTATTAGCATGAATAAAAGAGAGAGGTGTTTGAAATAGTACATAAGATTTATATCGTTTTATCAATGTTGACGTAATTCGGTTAAGCGGTTGCGATCGGGAAAATCGCATTTGAGAGAGGATATTGTATTTTCCCCTGCCAGAGTAGGGGGCTCTTTTTCCAAAGGCTTTTGTGCCTGTATTTCTAAAAAAAATATTCTTCTCCCGATTGCGACAAATTTGCGATCGGGAGAAGAATGTTAGAGATGTTATTTCTTTTCAAGATTTATTTTGCGGGTCAATGCTTCCAAATAATAGTAGTCGGCATAGTTTAGCGGAACATCGATTTCGCTGTCGTGAGGAATACTGCCGACAGAGTGCATCAATACGAAATTACCGTTTGTCCCGACAATTGCCAGGTAAGCAGGACTCGATAGAGAATCGATAATTTTATCTGCTGTTTTTTTGTACTCTTTGGTATTGTCATAAGTGCTCAGTTCGTACAAAGCAGAAGCGATAACTGCTGCCGATGATGCATCGCGAGGTTCGTTTGGAATATGAGGCGCGTCAAAATCCCAGTATGGAACCAAATCTTCCGGCATGTTTTTATTATTAAATATGAAATCATATACTTTTTGAGCTTGTTCCAGATACTTTTTATCTTTTGTTTCGCGGTAGCATACTGTATATCCGTATAATGCCCATGCTTGTCCGCGAGCCCAAGACGATTCGTCGGCATATCCTTGTGCCGTTTGTCTGCTACGTACGCCACCGTTTACTTTATCATAATCTACAACATGATAGCAACTGTTATCAGGACGGAAATGGTGAGCCATTGTCGTGTCGGCGTGACTGACCGCAATTTTGTAGAATGTAGAGTCGCCGCTCAATTTCGTAGCTTCGAATAAAAGTTCGAGATTCATCATATTGTCGATAATAACCGGGCACATCCAACCTTTAGTACCTTGCCATCCACGGTCTTCATCCCAAGATTGTATAACACCGGCTGCCGGTCTGAAGCGGGTCGATAAAGATTTGGCCGTTTCTATGATTACATCTTTATAAGCCGGATTTCCGGTCAGGCGGTATGCATTCCCGTAGCTGCAATAAATCATAAAGCCGACATCGTGATGCCATTTGAGATATTTTATCGAATCTAACGTTTCAGTATATTTGATACCTAAGTCTTTCCATTTGTTGTCGTTGGTGAGTTCATACATATACCACATGGTTCCCGGGAAGAACCCGCTGGTCCAGTCATCGGCCGGGATATATTCGATTACGCCGTTGTAAACCGTTCTCGGATTCAAGAATCTTCCGGAATCTTCGATAATTTCAATTTGCCTTCCTATTTGCTGAGTTGCCGTTTCTATACCTTTTTGTATCGGATCGGTTTGTCCTGTCTGGTGTTTGGTGTTTTTCATGCAACTAAAAAGAAGCAACAGTGATAAACTTGCAAAAAAGAGTGTCTTTCTCATAATAGATGGGCTTTTGTGTTTAATTAGTTATTAAATTCTTGATTTTGGGGCTAAGATAGCTTATTCTAAGATTCGATAACAGTTTTTGAGGGAGAAGCGAGTCCTATATTCTTATATAATTTGTATCAAAAAAAACGGGACTCGGTTTTGTTGTCTAAAAAAATGGACAAAAGGTTCCATTTTTTATTTTATGGGCTATATTCCAAAGTTGAAAAGGTTTGTATTATTTTAAATGTATCTATATTAGCCTCCGAATTGACAACCAAAAAACATTGAATAATCCTCTGAATAGAAAAAAAGATTCCATGAAACACAAAAAACACACGATTTTTTAATCTCTGGCTGATGTAAATTTATTTTGATTTTAAGATGTCAGATTTCATTTTGAATTTAAAAACAATAACCCTAATCAAATATCACCAAGACTCATGAAAAGAAATAAACTAAGGATTATCCTAGTGATGTTGTGTGCTTTCAGTGCTTTGGCATTGCAGGCCCAAAAAAATGTGACCGGAACGGTAGTTGATCAGTCGGGGAATGGACTTCCCGGTGTCAGTATCTTTGTAAAAGGAACCAATAAAGGTACGACGACTGATATTGATGGAAAATTTGGCGTTTCGGTACCGGATGGAAACACGGTGCTTCGATTTACCTTTTTAGGATTTGGAGCAGTAGAACAAAAAGTGGATTTAAAGAAACCGATGACTGTTGTCATGAAAGAGACGGCAAAAGATTTGAACGAAGTTGTTGTTGTCGGTTATCAGGAAGTTCTTCGAAAAGATTTGACAGGAGCTGTCGGCGAAGCGAATTTAGGAGATATGTTACAAACTCCGGTAGTTAGTTTCGATCAAGCTTTGGCGGGACGTATTGCAGGTGTGCAGGTTACTTCCAACGAAGGTATGCCGGGGTCGGCATTCAATATTGTGATTCGTGGAGGAAACTCAATTACGCAAGATAACTCTCCGCTATTCGTGATTGACGGGTTCCCGGTAGAAGATGCCGATGCTGCTGCTTTGAACCCGAACGATATCGAGTCGATGAACTTTTTGAAAGATGCTTCTGCTACGGCGATTTATGGAGCCCGTGGTGCAAATGGCGTTGTCATTATTACAACCAAGAAAGGACAGATCGGTAAGCCGAAGATCTCTTATAACGGAAGTTTCAGTGTCTCTATGGTAACCAAGAAACTTGAGCTTATGGATGCCTATGAGTTCGTAAAACTTCAAGAAGAAATACAAGACGATCTGAGTACAACCTATTATTCTGACGGACGTACTCTTGAATCGTATCGCAATTATCCGGATCAGTATAAGTGGCAAGATGATATTTTCCGGACAGCTTATACGAATAACCATTATATTTCTTTGACCGGAGGTACTGCCGAAACTCGTTATACGGCATCATTATCATACTTAAATCAAGAGGGTATTTTGTTGAACTCGGGTTATCAACGTTTCCAGGGACGTTTTAGCCTCGATCAGCGAATCAGTCCGAAACTAAAAGTAAATGTCAATGGAAACTATGCTCGGGGAATAACGAATGGTGCTTCACCCTCGGTTGCCTCAAGCAGTGCTACAAATAGTTTGTTTTATAGCGTTTGGGGATATCGGCCGGTAACCTACGATGGTACGGATTTGCGTACATTGTTGTGGGACCCGAGTGTACCAACGAATAATGACTATCGTTTTAACCCGATTTTGTCATTAAAAAATGAATATCGCCGCTTGGTACAAGATGACTTCCAAGCTAATGCCTATGCAGAATATACCTTTATCCCGGGATTGAAATTAAAAGTTTCAGGAAGTTATCGGTTGAAAAAACGTCAAAATGAACAGTTCAATAATTCAAAGACCCGTTATGGTAACGCTACCCGTTCCGAAGGCGTAAATGCTTCAGTGCGTCAATATGATGACCATAGTTGGGTGAATGAAAATGTCTTGAATTATTCGAAGGTGTTTAATCGTAAGCATAATTTCTCGGCAATGGCCGCAGCTACCTTCCAAGGAAATTATTCTAATTATTTCAGAAATGACGTACAGAATATTTCTCATGAAGATTTAGGTATGGCCGGTATGGATAATGGTATTCCTGTATTGTCCGAATCTACTATCGGAGAGAATATGTTGATGTCTTACCTTGCCCGTGTCAATTATAATTATAAATCGAAGTATTATATTACAGCATCGTTCCGTGCCGATGGTTCTTCAAAATTTTCAAAAGAAAACCGTTGGGGTTATTTCCCCTCAGCATCGGTAGCGTGGAACTTTAACCGGGAAGACTTTTTGGCGGTTGCCGAAGATTGGCTTTCTAATGGTAAAATACGTTTAGGTTGGGGAGCTACCGGAAATAACCGGGTATCTGATTTTGCTTCTTTAGGACAAATGACTTCGAAGATCGCATTTGAATATCCTTTTGCAAACAGTTATCAAACAGCCTATAAGTTGACGGCTTTGGAAAATAAAAATTTGAAATGGGAAACGACCGAACAAACCAACTTGGGACTTGATCTCGGTTTCTTCAACGACAGAGTTTCTCTTACGGTAGATTTGTACCATAAAATTACCCGTGACTTGTTGCTTCAAGCCGATCTTCCTTACACGACAGGATATGCCTCTACTTATTTGAATGTCGGTAAAATGCAGAATAGAGGTTTGGAAATAACGTTGGAAACAACGAATATACAGAATAAAAACTTTACGTGGACGACAAACTTCAACATCGCCTTTAATCAAAGTAAAGTAAAAGAACTTTCCCGGAACCAGGAAACGCTGTTGAGTACTGTTACTTTTGATAACGCTTATAGCTCTGAGCCTTCCTATATTGCTCAAGTGGGCAAACCTTTGGGCCTGATGTATGGATATATTTATGACGGAACATACAAATATGAAGATTTTGACGTTTCGGGTGGAACTTATACTTTGAAATCGAATGTGCCCAATAACGGAAATGACCGTTCTACCATTCAACCGGGAGATGCGAAATATGTCGATATAAACGGTGATGGTGTTGTCGATGATAATGACCGTACTATTATCGGTCGGGGACAGCCAATCCATACGGGTGGTTTTACGAATAATTTCAAATACAAGAATTTCGATTTGAATATTTTCTTCACATGGTCTTATGGAAATGATATTCTAAATGCCAACCGACTTTTGTTCGACAATGGATTGTGGAAAAGAGAAACCAACATGTTTGCATCCTATGCCGATCGTTGGACTCCGGAAAATCCCGATAGCGATATTCCGCGTGCGGCAAATCAACCGAACGTATTCTCTTCACGTGTGATTGAAGATGGTTCTTATTTACGTTTGAAATCAGTGACTTTAGGATATAACTTCCCGCAAAGAGTTTTGAAAAAACTGACGTTATCCAGTGCACGGATATTTATTTCGGGAGAAAATTTGTGGACATTGACTTCTTATTCGGGATACGATCCGGAAGTTTCTGTTCGAAACTCAGCCTTGACTCCGGGTTTTGACTACTCGGCTTATCCTCGGGCATATAACTTCTCCGTAGGTCTTAATGTTAGTTTTTAACCGATAAAATCCGAATTTGAAAATGAAAACAATAAAAAATATATTTCTGGGCAGTACGATGTTGTTGTTCACTGCTTGCAATTTTTTGGAAACGACGCCAAATGATTTCATCGATCCGGATGATTTTTATAAAGATGATACCGAGGCGTTTATGGGACTTGCCGGGATTTATAATACTTTGAACAGCTCGAATGTTTATGGCGAAAAGTATTATCAGGCTGTAGGAACCGATGACCTTACCTATTATTATACATCCAGTACGGCCGAAGTCGGGTTGTCCAATAATAACTATACCGCAAATGATGCCAATCTGGCTGCTATTTGGCAAGGTCTGTACGAAGGTATTAATAATGCAAATTATTTCCTCGAACGCATAACCGATGCTCCTGTAACTGAAGAAAATAAAAAGTTGTATCGGGGTGAAGCGACGTTCTTGAGAGCTTATTTCTATTTCCTCCTGGCGCAAAGTTGGGGTGATGTGCCTTTGATCACGACTGCACAGACCAATACCGACAACTATATGCCGAATATTAAGGCTACTCCTCAGGCTACTGTTTTGAAATTTGTTACAGATGAAATGGAGAAGGTCTTGAATGACGGAGAAAACTACTCGATCGGTACGATACAAACCGTAGGATCAGGTCGTGTAAGCCGTTCTGCCGTAAAAGGTATTCTTGCCCGGGTATATTTGAAGAGAGCCGGTTGGCCGACTAATGAAACCGAACTTTATGCTAAGGCCAAATATTGGGCCGGAGAAGTAATCAATCCTCAGGATGGATCAATGACTCATAGCTTGAACCTCCAAGGTTATGATCAGGTATTCATAAATCTTGCTTCTGACACGTATGATCCTGCCGAGGTTATTTGGGAAGTAGAGTTTAAAGGAAACCGTCAAGATTCTCATACAAATGCCGGCCGTGTAGGTAGCTTGATTTGTGGTATTCAAAATGCCGATGTTTTGCAAACATCATTGGGTTACAGTTATGGTCGCCATTGTGTAACTCCGGGTTTGTGGGATTTATATAACGATTTAGATGGAGATGGAGATCCTGAATTGATTTCAACGAAAGATGAATCTGACCCTCTGAATGAGAAATATAACAGAGATGAACGCAAAGATTGGAATATTGCTCCGTATCGTTTCCAGAAAAGAGATGATGCAACCGTATATTGGAAGAGAAATTGGGAATATATCGGCGATGTGAAGTTAAACAATAACGGCGATCCCGATTTGAAAGACGGAAATCAACAATTTGCTACACGTACCCAGTATATCGAAAGAAATGCCGGTAAATTCCGTAGAGAATATGAATTGGTAACTCCTCGGGACAAGAATTATACGCCGATCAACTTCCCGTTGTTGCGCTATTCCGATGTGTTGTTGATGTATGCCGAAGCTCAGAATAAAGCAGAAGGAACACCTTCGGTCGAATCGATCGCTTATGTCAATGAAGTCCGTACGCGGGCAAACGCACCTGAAGTTACGATTACCGATTCTGATGACTTCCAACGTTTGATCGAAGACGAAAGAGGACGTGAACTCTGCTTCGAAGGCCTGCGGAAAATGGATCTGATCCGTTGGGGTAAATATAAAAGTGCAATGGAAAAAGTCAGTCTATATGCAACCGATGCTCGTTGGTCGAGCGGTCGCCAGTATTTATTGGTATATGCAACAAACGGTGCGACATCCGATCGGTATCAATGGTTGCCTATCCCGACAAGAGAACTTGGGTTGAATAATTTGTTGCAACAGAATCAAGCATGGAGATAACCTTTAAAAACACAAAATTATGAAAATCAAAAAATCAATTTATATATTGGCTGTCGGTGCACTTTTCGTTTCTTGCAACGATTTGGATGTGGATGACAACGTCGATTTCAATGTCTCATTAGCACCGGAAAACACCTATAAAGCAGGAGAACCGGTCGTATTTAATTTTGATGGTAATCCCGATTATATCACATGGTGGTCGGGAGAAGAAGGACATGTATATGCCAATCGTGAACGTACCGAATTGCCTTTGGAAGAGATCGAGTCTGTAACGTTAAGTTTTGAAGCACAGGCTCGTTACGGGAAAGTGACCAATACCTTGTCGCTGTTTGTCAGCGATGATTTCCCGGGCTTGAGTAAAGATGCGGCAACCGATAAAGCCCGTGTTGCCGATTTCGAGACCAATGCTACATCGTTGAGCAGTAACGGGGAATTGTTGGAAAGTAAATTTGCCAACAGGACGGCAACATCTTTCGATCTTACTCCTTACAGTGCGTCGGAAATGACCCTTGCATTCCATTATAAAGCCGATTTCGATGGAAAAAATTCTTTAAAGCGTTGGGATTTTTATAGTGTAGCCATAACGACTGTCTATAAAAATGGGAATACCACCACATTAGGTGTCGCCGATTTGGGATTGATGGCATTTGATTGTAATCCGAATACGGATCCACAACATGCGCAACATGGAGACCCCTATTTTGACAATAGCTCGGGTAGCGGATCTTGTTCCGGAGTGTGGGATTTACGTTCATCATTGACACGGGTAAATAGTTTCACGTATCTTGGTGGTGGACCCAGTGAAACATATACCAATGATGCCGATGACTGGTTGTTTACCAAGGCGTTGAAATTGAATACGTGCGATCCGGATGAGAATAGCGGAGTTTTGAAAAATATAAATGTCCGGCTTCCGTCCTACTCGTATGTCTATACCGAACCGGGAACCTATACGGTAACTTTCATTGCCGGAAATCAGAATGTTTACGGAGCTGCACGTACGATTCAAGAAGTTACATTTACGATTAAATAAGGAAAACTAACCTTAACTATGCTATATATCAAGAAGGCTACATCGGTTGATGGTGTAGCCTTCTTTTCTTTAAAGAGGAGACCCTAAATATTGAAAATGTTCCATTTTTTAATTTATGGGATATGCATCGCTTTTAAATTTTTCGCTGTTTCGTTCATAATGAGGATATTTGCATCAAACGAAAAACACACTGTATGAAAATAAAATGGTTGGCCTTACTCCTGATAGTTCTGTTTTTTCATGACGGATACTCTCAAAAGATCGATTGGAATGATTCTATTCCGAAATATATTTCTGCGACTGGTGCAAAGTTATCTTTAAATAAAGATTTTGTGAAGGAGGGGAGTTCTTCTCTTCAATGGCAATGGTCATCGCCTTCGGTATTAACTATTGAAAATCCGGCGTTATTCAAAAAAGCTGTGAATACGTATCGGGGCGGATTAACCATGTGGATTTATAATGATAAGCCTGTCGATTCTGCTTTGCGCATCTCCTTTGTCGCTGCAGATGGTTCGACCCCTTATTGGTTCGATTACAACCTCGGATTTTCAGGCTGGAGAGCTTGCTGGGTCAGCTTTGAAAATATGCAGGGAGACCATAAGAGTAAAGATTTGGTACGTTGGACAATCACTACACCCGAAAATTTAAAATCCGGAACGCTTTTGCTCGATCGGGTCGAATTTCCCTTAAAGGGGGTTCATCACCAGGCAACACCGGATTATCAGACTCCTTTAAATAATACAAAACTTTCGCGCATTCTTTGGCATTGGGCCCGATTGCATGAATGGGAACAATATCAATATGACTTGCCTTTACAAGCAGTCAGTTCGTCGCAACAAAAGGATATACAAACCATTTCTCAACGATTGACGGCGCAGGTGGCACCCGAAAACGGAAAAGGAAATGCTACGAAAGCATTGTCGATAGCCAACAATGCCAAAATTCGCAGGGTCGATGGTAAGATGACCGGAGCTCCGTTGGTTTCGAATGACGAATTGAATAAAAAGGCCGGCGATATCGGGCTGTCCGACTTGGAAACAATGTTGTTCGGATTTGCCGGAGACTGGTATTATAATAAAAACGAAGAATCGAAGCAGGCATTCTTCGATGTGTTTGAATATGCCATACAACAAGGTTTCGCTTTTGGTAGCGGGTTGGGAACAAATCACCATTACGGTTATCAAATACGTGACATTTATAAAGCGGCATGGATGATGCGTGATTTATTGAAAGAAAATACACCGCTGAATGTCGAAATTCGCCGGACATTATCCTATTGGAGCGGATTGGCCGAAACCCGGCATTCATATCAATATGGACGTGACGAGCTGCTCGATTCTTGGAATACGTTGTTGACACCGAAAGTGATCAGTGTCCTGATTCAACCGGATATGCAGGAGCGGGTGCGTGAAATGAAGGCTTTGAGCCGTTGGGTAAGCGGATCTTTAGCCTTTACCCCCGGAACCATAGGCGGGATCAAGGTCGATGGCACAACATTTCATCATGGAGGTTTATACCCGGCATATTCGATCGGGGCGTTTGCAACAATCGGGAAATATCTTGAGTTGACAAATCATACCGAATTTACCATTTCAGATGATGCTGCCCATAACGTAAAACTTGCCTTGCAGACCATGCGGAATTATTGTAATCTGAAAGATTGGGGGCTGGGCATTGCCGGCCGACATCCTTTTAACGGATCTATATCGAATGATGCAGTACAGGCTTTTGCCTTATTGGCCGATAGAGGAGATCTTACCGGTTCGGGAAATAAAATTGATGAAGAATTGGCGGCTGATTATTTAAGACTGAACAGGACCTCATCTCCATATAAAGGAAAGTTTGAAGACGCCGGAATTAAAGCCGCGTCTGCACCTCAAGGATTCTTCGCTTATAATTATGGAGCATTGGGCATACATCGTTTCGATAATTGGATGGTAACTTTAAAAGGATATAATACCGATGTATGGTGTTCTGAGATATATACCAAAGATAATCGTTATGGCCGTTATCAGAGTTATGGCTCGGTACAGATTTTGGCATCCGGTCGACCGGTCAATAATTTTGCCAGTGGTTTTGTCGAAGACGGTTGGGACTGGAACCGTGTACCGGGAGCAACAACGATACATCTTCCGTTAGAGAAACTTGAAAATCCTCTTCCGGGGACATTAATGGAACGTTCTGAAGAGAACTTCTCCGGAGCATCTTCTTTAGAAGGGAAACAAGGCGTGTTCGTATTTAAGTTGAAAGAAAAAGACCGCGAAAACTTTACCCCGGGATTTGTCGCTCGAAAATCGGTATTTTGTTTCGAAAACAGATTGATCTGTTTGGGTTCCGATATTTCTAACGATAATAAGGAATATCCGACGGAGACCACGCTGTTCCAATTAGCACTGAAAAGAAACTCCGAACCGATACTGTTGGGATCAGACACGATTACCGGAATACCGGTAGAAAAAACTATCCCGGGAGATTCTCCGATACTTCTCTCCGATACGAAAGGCAACTATTATCGGGTGGCTGCCGGACAAGATTTGCATCTCTTGAGGCAAATGCAGAAATCGAGAGACAATAAGTTGAAGTCGGAGACCGAAGGTCGGTTTGTGACGGCATACCTGAATCATGGTGTCGCTCCTGAAAAGGCCGGCTATGAGTATATGGTATTAGTACAGCCAACGCCTGCGCAAATAAAGAAGGCTGCATCCGAAAAAAAATTGCCTTATCAGGTACTTAGAAAAGATACGTATGCTCATATTGTAAAGGACATCCCAAGTGGAACAATCGGATATGTCGTTTTTGAGCCTTTGGAAATGAAAGATGATTACTTGCTTGCTTCCGATGCCGAAACATTGGTCCTTTTGCGCCCGGTTGATAAGAAGACTCGAATGATAAGTATCTGCGATCCAAACCTGAATTTAGAAGAAAAGACTTATACGACAGCAAAACCCTCACGTCCGCTGACAAAAACGGTTCTTTTAAAAGGGAAATGGAAAAACAGTTCGAATGATGAAAACGTTTCTATAAAACAAGAAAATGGGAATACTCGGTTAACGGTTACCTGCGTTGACGGTCGTCCCGTAGAATTTCGTTTAATAGCTCAATAATTAAAATACTACTAATCTCAAAAAAAATGACAATGAAAAAAATGATGTTTTGCTTGTTAAGTTTGTGTTTCGGACTTACGGCGTTTGCACAGGAAAATCTGTTGGAAAATGGTGGATTTGAAGAAGGTATTCCGGAAGTGATTACCGGTCAGAAAAGCACCCAAGGCAAATGGTTGGCTTATTATCAAGCTCAACGGGGTGGAATAGAAACTGCAGAATGTGAAGGATATAAAGGAAAAGGATTGAAAGTTACGGTCAACAAATGTGAGAAACCGGTATGGGATAATTATATCTACCAGAATCTCTCTTTAGAACCGGGACAATATGAAATTACTTTTTATGCAAAAGCTTCTAAGAATGCTGCCGAACGCACAAGTTTGCGGGTGACGATAAAACCGACAACTGCTTCTTATTTGGGCGATTTCAAATCTCCGTGGTCTCCTAAGAAAAAAGTTACCACCGAGTGGCAACAGTTTACCCAGAAATTTACTATTACCGACTATCAGGAAGGTGTCGATAATGCTCGTTTCCTGATTACCTTGGAAGAACAAGATATCGATTTCTTTATCGATGAAGTGACTTTGACGAAGATTAAATAACATTTATTTTTTTAATACCTCATGATTATGAAAAAAACTTTACTGGCGGTAGCAGCAGTTTTGTTCGGGATGAACATGTCTGCTCAAAATTTGATTTCGAACAGTACGTTCGACACCGATGCAACTGGTTGGTCACAATATACCCGGAATGGGGGAAGCATCACCACATTTCAAGTTGAGGAGGGTATTCTTCATGTGAAGAGTAATGGAGCTGGAGATAATACCACTGACGCTAATTTGAAAAATCGTTTCAATGGTGGTATCTATACCTCTCTTCCTTCTTTAGCAGCACAAAAATATACGTTGACACTCGATATTTGTGCTGTGAATACGGCAGCAACAAGAACTTTCAGTGTTGCTATATTGAAAGATGTCGATCTGACTGCAGATGGAGCTACCACAACCGCAAATAACGTATATCTCCCTTCTGCACAGACGATTAATACCAGCACAGATGTCGCTCTTATAACTTTGAGATTTGACATTACTTTGAATGACGCTGCTGAAAATGCTGTACTTGCTTTGGGATTTACAGCGAATTCTGCAGAATGGTATATCGACAATATTTACCTGACTCCGGCATACTTGGGAAATCCCGGATTTGAAACAACTTATAACTGGAGTAAAAACGGCGGAATGACTTGGGCTCAGGATGACACCGAAGGCAATGTGCATGGTGGTACTAAATCTGGGAAATATACCCCTACTCCTGACCTTGAAAAAGAATTTTATCAATGTCGTTCTCAAGCACCTGTTACTTATTTAAAGACAACAGATAACAAGGTGACTGTACGTTTCTGGGCAAAAGGTGCTGAAGGCGGTGAAGTTGTTTACGGGTTATTCTACGATAGCGAAAAAGACTCTCCCGCTTTGGGATTAGGCGATTATCTTGCCGATGACAAGAAATCTCCTAAAGAAGGTATCCCTATGGCGACGTTGACGACCGAATGGGCTCCATATACGTTCGTTTTTGAAGGTACAGACAATATGGTAACTCCGTACTTCGGATTTTCAAGCAATCAAACCGGAAAGACATTCTGGATCGACGATATTGTAATGTTTGCCGAAAATGATCCTACTCTGGGCATTTCTGCTCCGGCAGTAGCCGATAATTCGGGTATTAAGGTATTTGCTGCCGGTTCACAAGTATTTGTAGCATCGGATGCTGCAGCTACCGTAAATGTATATAGCATGACGACCGGTGTTTTGTTCGACAGCAAACAAATCACAGAAGGAAATACCGTAATCGATTTGGCAAAAGGAGCTTATATTATTCAGGTGGTTACCAACGGAAAATCCGTTTCAGAAAAAGTGATTATCCGTTAATCGACCATTCTGTATTTGCTTAATGGCACGGGTAGTCCGGCAGGGATTACCCGTACTTTTCTTTATAACCGTAAAAACACCCCTTACTCATGAAAAAAATAATCATTTCATTTTTTGTGTTGCTTCTGTGTGTTTCTGCTTATGGAATACAATATGATTTTGAGGATGGAGTGGTCCCGTCGACGATCAATGACGTGCAAAAAGGTTTATTGACGGTTTCGTCCGATCATGCTAAGATGGGGACAAAATCGCTTCGTTGGGATTGGACTGCTTCCGGTGCACTTTTCCGTGTGAATGATGAAGTAAATATCCCTTATGCTATTAACGCCTTCAACAATCGGGGTGGTTTACGGATGTGGATTTATTCTCCGAAAGCAATGCCCGGTAAATCGCTGCAATTTATCTTTAGAAACCAATCGGTGCGTGTATATACTTTCGATTTTAATTTGGATTTTACCGGTTGGCGTGCCTGTTGGATCGCTTTTTCGGACATGTGGGTTCCCGGAGCTGCGGATGATGTACAACCGACACAACAAGATATAGATGAATTAACGATAAAAGCTCCGGAAGGTGTAGAGAGCGGTACGCTCTATTTCGACCGATGGGATTTTTCGAGCAGTATACATAAACAGGCTACTCCGGATGCCCAAATACCGAAGAACAACCGTTTCTTGACGCGGGACTTCTGGCATTGGGGGCGATTGTGGGAATGGGAGCAATTCTCATATTCGGATGATCTGAAAAATCTTGTTCCTACGGAATCGGAACTCGAAGAATTGCGGACGATGACCGAAAACGTCCGGACTTCTTTATTCGGGAAAGTCAATAATACGACCATAGCCAATGCCTCCACAAAACTTTCAGCAGCCGGCATACAGCGCAATGCCTCGACAGGTTTCATTTCAGGTAAGCCTCTATATACCGATCAGGAAAAAGAATCGGGAGATATCGGCTGTCAAGATGTGAATGATATGATGCTCGGTTTTGCCATGGATTATTATTTCAATCAGAATCTCTCGGCCGCTGAAAATTTTATGTTGGTTTATGATTACGCCTTGGATCAAGGATATGCTTATGGAAGCGGTATGGGTACCAACCATCATTTTGGCTATTTTAATAGGGATATGCCTAAAGCCGTATGGATGATGGAGGATTATCTGAAGGATAAAGGCCGTTGGGATGAAGCTCTGCAATTGACGCAATACTGGAGTGGACTGGCTGAGACGCGACAACCTTATGATATATATCGGGATGAATTGATCGATACGTGGTATACTCTGCATATGTCAAAGCTTTATGCTGCCTTGATGATTGACGATGAGACAGAACGTTTTCGCGCCGTTAAAGGTTTGGCGAGATGGACCAACGGATCGATATGTTTTACTCCCGGAACGATTGGCGGTATTAAACCTGACGGGACAGCTTTTCATCATGGAGCACATTATCCCGACTATGCATCTTCGGCTTTCGGCATATTGGGCGATTATGCCAATTATGTGAATGGAACCTCTTTTACCTTGGAAGCCTCGGCCCGGGCCGTATTGAAACAGGCTTTTATGGCAATGGCCTCTTATTGTAACGTAAAAGAATGGGGTATAGGGGTTTGTGGACGTCATCCGTTTAATCCGAACGAATGTTCTATAAAGCCCAAAAATATAAATGCGTTTGCCTATTTGGCCATCGACGGAGAGAATGTCGATGAAGATCTGGCTTCAAATTTTTTACGCATCTATGAGACTGCTACGGCGACAACGGCCATGAATAACATGAAGAAGAAATTCACGTCAATGGGAATCGAGAAAGCTGAACCTATGCAGGGATTCTTTACCTATAATCATGCCGCCCAAGGAATATTCCGGGGAGGGAAGTGGATGGCTTCTTTGAAAGGTTTTAATCGATATGTCTGGGGATCGGAAATATATTACTCGAACAATCGTTATGGACGTTATCAAAGTTATGGATCAATACAAATTCTGGATGGCGGAGATCCGGTAACAGAGGCCGACAGCCGTTTCCTGGAAGATGGTTGGGATTGGAATCGGTTGCCCGGTACAACTACCATACATAAGAGTTGGTCTGCCTTAAATTCTCCTTATTCTGATGCTACATTGAAGCAGGATGAAACATTCTCGGGCAGTAACAATTTGAATGGAACTTCCGGTATGTTCGTGATTAAGTTGAAAGAACCGTCTCACAAAAACTTTACGCCTGATTTTACGGCCCGAAAGTCTGCATTCTGTTTCGACAACCGTATTGTATGTATAGGGACGGGGATATCCAATTCTGAAAGTTCCCTAAATACTGAAACGACACTGTTCCAACATGCAATCTTGAGCGACGATGAAGCGGTTGAGTGGAATAATACTGTTTCGACAGATGCTACGATCAATGAAACGATCGGTAATGCGGAAGGGATGATCTTTAAAGACCAAACAGGAAACTATTATCAAATAAAAGAGCCGCTGAAGGTAGTCGTAAAAAAAGGGTCGCAGACATCGGTAAACAATAAGACAAAAGCTGCAACCGAGGGAAAATTCGCTTGTGCATATATCGATCACGGAACGGCTCCGGCAAATGCATCG
Source organism: Coprobacter fastidiosus (assembly GCF_982245605.1). Classification (NCBI taxonomy): domain Bacteria; kingdom Pseudomonadati; phylum Bacteroidota; class Bacteroidia; order Bacteroidales; family Barnesiellaceae; genus Coprobacter; species Coprobacter fastidiosus. Next base: position 25,529 of record NZ_CEVCIF010000001.1, read on the forward strand.
TATGAATATCTGATTACGATACAGCCTGATGATTCGGAAAAGACAGCTTTGAAAGCAGAGGGGTATCAACCTTATGAAGTCTTACGTAAAGACAATAACGCCCATATCGTACGTGATTGTGAGTCTGAAGTGACGGCTTATGCGTTTTTTGAAGAGACAGACCTTAACGATGATGATTATATCGTGAATGCGACCGGAGAGGTTATGGCCATGATAGGGGCTCCGAATGAGGATGGCCAAGTCGATATGAGTGTATGTGATCCTAATCTTAATATAGCGACGATCGATTATACGACTTCAGATCCGAGTCGTCCGGTAACTCATGTCTTTGAGCTGAAAGGTGAATGGACCTTGGCCGATGGAGATAATGAAAAAGTTTCGGTAACGCCTGCATCCGATGAAGGAAATACCCGCCTGGAGGTTATATGTCAATATGGTATCCCGGTTTCTTTTAAATTGAAAAATGAAATACTTTTGGGCGATGCCAAGACAGAACTTCGGGATATTCGGATATTTGGTTCGAATGGAAAATTGTGTGTGAATAGTGATGCCACCTGTGTTCGGGTATATACTTTACAGGGTCGGATGGTGGAAGAGGTAGAAAAAAATGCCGGTATCCGCTATTTTGAACTTCCGGAAGGATGTTATATCGTGTCGGTTGAGACTTCTGCCGGAATTGTGCGTCACAAAGTTATGTTATAAAGATAGTACGGAAAATCGTTGAGATTGGGGTATTGTTTCAATCCGTACTTTGGGCAGAGAGCCGCTTCAAAGAAGCGGCTCTCTTTTTTATCGGGTGATTTATCGTATCTTTTAAATCAGGCTTTGTATATAACTTTGCATCTCTTTTTCATGCTCTTCTATACTCTGTAATAGTTTAAACTGAGCTTGAGTCCGTTGCCAGTTATGTTCGGGATATTGTATCTTGTAGTAGCAGTCCCCATCTATATAATCGGTAAGGAAGCGTACGGTTTGCATATAGGTCAGTAATTTGGCACCGTATGGAAGATTTTCGATTTCTATCGGGAGTAAGAATGTCCGGGCACTTTCGATATATCCTTTGGCAAAAGCTCTGAAAATATCCATATTGAGATTGACATGATCCAGATTTTCGTCATCTTCTTTCCCGGTATTTCCGGCCGTACGGATAAAATCTCCGAAATCGGAAAGTACAAATCCCGGCATTGTAGTGTCAAGGTCGATAACACAAAGTACTTTCCCGTTTTCATCGAATAACATATTGTTGACTTTCGTGTCGCAATGAGTAATTCTTTTGGGAAGTTTCCCTTCTCTGTAAAGACGTTCGGCTTTGCACATTTCATCACTTCGTTTTAGCAGCTCATCTACCATCCATTGAACTTTTTCCAAACGACCCGATTTATTTGAAGCGATGGCTTCCTTGAAACTTTCAAGTCGGAATTCCATATTATGGAATTTGGGGATTGTCTCGCCTAAAGGTTCTGGAAGATCGACGAGCATTGCTTGAAATTCTCCGAATGCTTTGCCTGTATAATAGGAGAACTCTGGATTTACGGTTTCATAAGTTTTTGATTGAGGAATTAATACTGTAATTCTCCAATAGTTGTTTCCATCGAAATAATACAGTTTTCCATCCTTAGTCGGAATAACTTGTAGTGCTTTGCGTTTGATATCCGTTTCTCCTTTTTCAGTCAGTTTTTTGCGGATGTGGTCGGTTATGGCAACAATGTTTTTTTGTAAAAGATCTACATCTTTAAAAATAGCATGGTTGATCCGTTGAAGAACGTAGTCGTCCGTGTCAGACGATTGTGTCGTTATTTTGTAAGTATCGTTAATTAATCCGCTTCCTAGGGGATCAATACTTTTTACAATACCGTCAATACGGAATTTGTCCACAATTTCGGTCAGGTTAGTCATGATATATTATTTGTATTTGGATTATAAATATGACTTGCAAATTAAGGATAAAATGCTGAAAATCCAAAGTTTTCGGTCAATATATTGTTGTAGAACATCGAAAAAAATATTGACCTCGATCTTGCTATTGATGAAAGTAAAGAGAATAAAAAAACTGTGACTCTATAAAAAGCCACAGTTTTTTTACAGTAGTTTTTATAATTAACGGTTTGAGAGAATTGCTTGTGTATCGGATGCGATCATGTATTCTTCGTCTGTAGGAATTACAACGACTTTTACTTTCGATTCAGGGGCTGATAAATCCGCTTCTTTTCCGTGAATAGTACTATTCAATTCTTCATCGATTTTCACACCCATAAATTCGAGTTGACGGCACACTGTCGCACGAGTTACGGTTTGGTTTTCTCCGACACCTCCTGTGAATACGATAATGTCTACTCCACCTAACACTGCTGTATAAGCTCCTATATATTTTGCAATTCGGTAATCATACATCTGTAGAGCAAGTTTTGCCCGTTCATTGCCTTGAGCTATTGCAGCCTCTATTTCACGCATATCGGATGAAACACCGGATATTCCCATTACACCGCTTTTTTTGTTGACCAATGTAGAAAGTCCGTGTGCATCGAGATTTTCCTTTTCCATAATAAAAGATAGAGCTCCGGCGTCTACATCTCCACATCGTGTTCCCATCATCAAGCCTTCTACCGGAGTAAGTCCCATAGACGTATCTATTGATTTACCGTCTTTTATTGCTGTGATAGAACCTCCATTACCGATATGGCAAGTAATGATGCGTTGATTTTCGTAAGGAACTCCTAAAAATTCACATGCTCGACGAGATACATAACGGTGACTGGTTCCGTGGAATCCGTAGCGTCGGATACCGTATTTTTCATACATTTCGTACGGAAGGGCATACATATATGCATGCTTAGGCATGGTTTGATGGAATGCTGTGTCGAATACCGCTACTTGAGGTACTTTGGGTAGTATCTTTTCTACCGCATCGATACCTTTGAGATTTGCCGGATTGTGCAATGGAGCGATGTCTATACACTCGATGATTTTTGCTTTGACTTCTTTATCGATCAATACCGATTGGTTGAATTTTTCTCCGCCGTGTACTACTCGGTGACCGACAGCTTCTATTTCATCGAGCGATTTTATACAGCCGTATTTTGCACCGGAAAGGGTTTCCAATATAAATTCAATACCTACAGTATGTTCGGGAATATCCTTTTCAAGAATAACTTTTTCTCCGGAAGGAAGTGTGAATTTTAAAAAAGAACCTTTTAATCCTATTTTTTCGATTCCTCCTTGAGCGAGAATATCCTTGCTCTGGGTATCGAATAGTTTGTATTTGATAGATGATGAACCGCAGTTCAGAACTAAAACTTTCATTTCCTTTGATTTATAGGTTATTTTTTCATTCCAATAGCTTGGTTGGCTGTGATAGCTACCATTTTATAGATGTCTTCGACAGAACATCCGCGTGACAGGTCATTAATCGGTGCGGCAATACCTTGAAGAATCGGTCCGACAGCTTCTGCTCCGGCAAGACGCTGTACGAGTTTATAGGTAATATTTCCTGTCTCTAAAGAAGGAAATACGAGGACATTGGCATTTCCTGCTATCTCACTACCCGGAGCTTTAGACATTCCTACTGCGGGAACGATTGCTGCATCGGCTTGTAATTCTCCGTCTATTTTTAACGAAGAGTCCATTTCTTTTGCGATACGGGTGGCTTCTACTACTTTATCTACCATTTCATGTTTTGCACTGCCTTTGGTAGAGAAGCTCAACATGGCTATGCGAGGTTCAAATCCGGCAAGAGTTCGGGTCGTGTGTCCTGTCGAAACTGCTATTTGGGCGAGCTCTTCGGCATTGGGATTAGGTAATACGGCACAATCGGCGAATACCATAATACCATTTTCTCCGTAGTTTTTGTTCGGCAGGAACATTAGGAAAGCTCCCGATACAACACTGACTCCGGGAGCTGTTTTTACGATTTGGAATGCTGCGCGTAAAACATTGCCTGTGGTATTTTGTGCTCCGGCGACTTCTCCGTCCGCATGGCCGCTTTTGATCATCAATGCAGCAAGGAAAAGCGGATCTTCAACTTGTTTTGCAGCTTGTTCTTCTGTCATTCCTTTCTTTTTGCGGAGCTCGAATAACAGGTTGGCATATTCTTCTTTTCTTTCATGATTTTTCGGATCTACAATAATTGCGTTTCCGATGTTTTGCAATCCGTGCTTTTCGGCTAAAGCCATAATATCGGCAGGATTACCGATTAAAGTAATGTGAGCTACTTTGTCAGCGATAAGTTTATCTGCTGCCTTCAAAGTCCGTTCTTCAGTTCCTTCCGGAAGAACGATGCGTTGCATATCAGCTTTAGCACGCGCAATAATTTGATTCATTAATTCCATTGTTGTCAGGAAGTATAAAGTTGGTTTATTTGAATTTGCATCTTGAATACGGTGCAAAAATACGAAAAAATGCTATATAGAGATAGCAATTTTGAATAAAAAAACATATCTCTATATGACAAATATGTTTAAAAATAGGGTTTTAAGTTTTTTTATAAAATTATTGATATAAGGTCGTGTGAAAATAAGAAATGTAATGTTTCAGATTTTGGGTGTTGAGATGAAATGGATGCGAACTCTATATTTCAGGATAGAGTTCTTTCAATATTTTTTTTGAAGCTCCGGAGTTATTTTGAATATATTGTCCCGCAGTAATCCCTGCTTTAGATAAAAATTCTTTATTTTTAAGAAGTCTGTCCATCACAAGTTTGAAGTCTTCTGATTTGGATATACTGAATCCTCCTCCGGCAATAATGAGTTCTTTAGCTTCCTTAAATTTTTTATGGTTAGGCCCGAAAATGACGGGAATACTATATACGGCAGCTTCCGGAACATTATGTATTCCTGCACCGAATCCTCCTCCGACATAAGCTACTTGACCGTAACGATAGATCGAGGAAAGCAGGCCGAAGCAGTCTATGATAATGCAGTCGGCTTTTTGTATATTTTTTTCATCAGCCTGTGTATACCGAATAGTAGTCCGGTTTAAACGAGATAGAATGAATTGTATATGTTCTTCATGTATTTCGTGAGGTGCGATGATAAGTTTCATCTCGGGATGCCGGTTGAAATAGTCTATGAATATTTCCTCGTCTTTCGGCCATGAACTCCCGGCGATCAGGGTAAATTTCTCTTTTGAAAATTGTTCGATAAGGGGAAGTTCTTTAGCTTGGCTGCGGATCTCTAAAACGCGGTCGAAACGGGTATCGCCTGTTACCGAAACTTTGGTTATTCCTATGTCTTTAAGAAGTTTTTTTGAGTTTTCATCTTGAACGTATAAGTGTTCAAAATTTTGCAATATTTTTCTGAAATAGCCGCCGTAAGGTCTAAAAAATATTTGTGAAGGCCTGAATATCGCTGAAATAATGTATGTAGGAATATTTCTTTTTGCAAGAGCATTCAGATAATTTCCCCAGAATTCATATTTGATAAATATAGCTTGCTTGGGTTTCAATATATTTAGAAAGCGGTTGACGTTATTAGGCAGATCAAAAGGGAGATAGCAGATCAGGTCTGCTTTAGAATAATTTTTCCTGACTTCATAACCGGATGGAGAGAAAAAGGTTATGGCTATTTTTTGTTCCGGATAATGAGCTTTTATTGCCTCGATTATAGGGCGTCCTTGTTCGAACTCACCGAGTGAAGATGCGTGTATCCATATATATCCTCCTTCTGGATCGGCATTTTGTGCAAGATAATGAAATATTTCTTTATGTCCCTGTTTCATCTTGCGAGCTTTGAGATTGCGAAAAGATGCAATGTTGACAAGTTGTTTGTATGTATAAATGCCGAAATTATAAAGTATGTTCATGATTACGAAATAGACTTCTTTGAAAGGAGTTTGTGTTTATGGAATTATAAAATATTTTTCAATCGATTTTTTCCTGACGGTTCATTCCTTTTTTTCCAACTTTCATTGTTTAGATTGAATCTTACGATTAATTGTTGTTGAAGGTCTACATGAGAGCGTGTCGTATGGAAATTGACCGATGCCATGCAATTTACGAATCTGTTTCGGAAAAAATAGAAATAGATGTCGGTACGGTTATATAATTTAGCCTGATAGAAGGGGTCTCCTTGATTTAGCTGACTACCTAACTGGGGATAAAACGGCTGTTGATTGCCTCCGGCATAGAATGTGTTTTTTAATCCGATAAAGCGCCATTCTGCCAGCATCTCCGCTGTAATACCTTGAGGATGATGCCAAGTGCCTATACCCCGATTGCGTTCTAAGCTCAGTAAGTATCCGCATTGAATGGTCAGAGAATCTAAAGGGGAGACAAACCGAGTCAAGTTTAGTCCTACATAAGGATGTACGACCATATCATCGGTAACCGATTGTCCTTCCGTTGCATTTTTCGAGCGGGCAAGATGGTTCATGACGATGTTTCCTCCGGCATAGAATATACCGGGTTGCCAACGTCCGCTTCCGACTATAATAAAGGCTTCTCTACGTTTTTCGGTTTGCATTTGCCGCCAGTCTATATAGATTTCTCCGTATCCTTTATGTCCGATATATTGAAATAGAGCTCCTGTGATATTCGGACGAAAAATCGTTAAAGAATCGTATTGGAGAAATGCCGGAAGGGTTTCTATCAGTTGAGTACGGGCAAATGATCCGAAAGACATCTTGAATTTGGGGCTTTCATAATGATAATATGCGGTCAGGTCAAGAGAGCCTTCGTCTTTTTTTGCTCCCATCGGCTGTATCCAGCTGCCGCCTACCATAATCCGGTGTTTGTTGTTGAGAACGCCTATCCCGATTTCCGGTGAGAGTCTGGTTCCGAAAAATGTCTGTGACGTTTGTCCCGGATATTTATACTCTCGGTTATCGAAAAATCCGGTCAGATCGACATCCCATAGTATATCTTGAGCCATTATCCCTGAAGATAAGACTGATAATATGGTTAATATCAAACTCCGTTTAACGTGTTTCATTGGAGAACTTCTATGGCTTTTTTTATCCGTTTGATGGTTTCTTCTTTTCCCAATATGGTCGTGATGTCAAACATGTGAGGGCCTTTACATTCACCCACTACGGCCAGTCTGAATGCATTCATGACATTTCCCATGTGATAATTGTTTTCGGTGATCCAACCTAACACGATTTTTTCGGTGTCTTCCGAAGCAAAGTCTGTTATGTTTTCGAGAATCTCGATCAACTCTTTCATTCGCTCGGGGGTATCTTCTTTCCATCGTTTTTTTACCGACTTCTCTTCATAACTTTCCGGAGCAATGAAGAAATAAGAAGTTTGAGCCCAAAGTTCTTTGACAAAAGAGATACGATCTTTTACCAATCCTATGATTTTGGCTGTTTTGGCAGGATCGGCAGATATCCCTTTTTCCTGTAAAATCGGCAGGAATAATTCAGTAAGTTCTTCGTTACTTTTATTTTGTATATATTTGTGATTAAACCATTTTCCTTTTTCGAAATCGAATTTTGCCCCGTTTTTACTGCATTTTTCAAGAGAAAACAATTTGATCAAGTCGTCCATAGAAAGAATTTCTTGGTCATTTCCAGGATTCCATCCCAATAGAGCAAGGAAATTTATTACGGCTTCGGGCAGATATCCTGCTTCACGATAACCAGATGATACCTCTCCGGTTTTGGGATCATGCCATTCGAGCGGGAAAACAGGAAATCCCAGACGATCTCCGTCACGTTTGCTCAGTTTTCCATTTCCGTCGGGTTTCAGCAGTAAAGACAAATGTGCGAATTCAGGCATGGAGTCTTTCCACCCGAAGGCTCTGTATAATAAAACATGCAGAGGCGCTGACGGTAGCCATTCTTCTCCGCGTATGACATGGGAAATTTCCATTAAATGGTCATCGACGATATTGGCGAGGTGATAAGTCGGCAAGTTATCGGCCGATTTATATAGAACCTTGTCATCTAAAATAGATGAGTTGATGATAACTTCTCCTCGTATAAGGTCATTGACGTGAACATCTTCTCCGGGTTCTACTTTGAACCGTACAACATATTGTTTCCCCTCAGCGATCAGTCTGTCGATTTCTTCTTTCGGAAGCGTCAGGGAGTTCCGCATCTGCATCCGAGTCGAAGCATCATATTGGAAGTTCGGGATTTCTTTTCTTTTGGCTTCCAGTTCTTCAGGCGTATCAAAAGCTATATATGCTTTCCCGTCAGAGAGAAGTTGCTCTACATACTTCCGGTAGATGTCTTTACGTTCCGATTGGCGGTAAGGGGCATGATTTCCTCCATAGCCGACCCCCTCATCGAATTTTATTCCTAACCATTCGAGAGCTTCTATGATATAAGCTTCAGCCCCGGGAACAAATCGTTGAGAGTCGGTATCTTCGATTCGAAGAATCATATCTCCATTGTGCTGTTTGGCAAACAGATAATTATAAAGGGCGGTTCTTACTCCACCGATATGTAGTGCTCCTGTAGGACTGGGAGCAAATCGTACTCTTACTTTTCTTTCGGGCATAGTATCGTTTTTTTGAAATCAGGGGACAAAATTAACTCTTTTTTTTGATTTCCTATACTTTATTATAGCAAAGACTGTTGAGTTTGCATTTCCTATATTATGAATCGAGCTCTTCCAACATTTTTTTTATTTCTTCATCTGTTTCGAATAGTTTATCTTTACAGAATTTTAATAAAGAAAGTGACCGGTTTGTATAAGTTTTCAGTTCGTCGATTTCACATTCATTATTCTGCAGCTTGGCGACAATTTCTTCGAGCTCGGCGATTGCTTGAGCATAAGTTTGTTTTTTCTTTTCAGCCATATTTTGTAGTTTAAATAATTATAGATTCTTTTTCTCCATCTTTGAAAAGGGTTGTGATTTTATCTCCCGGATGCAATTCTAAAATACTGCGAATTACTTTCCCTGACTTTAAAGTGAGGCTATACCCCTGTTTTAATATATGTTCCGGTGATGTTAAATCTATTGTTTTACCGAGAATATCGAGATGCTGTTTTTCTGTTTTTATCTTATAAGAAATCGCTTGGCGAAGAAAAAGTTCGAGCCGAGATAATTTCGACCGTTCCTGCGGTAAAGATTTTTCGATGATTCTTGGTAATAATACAGAGAGGTTATTAATATGGATTCTTTCCTTAAATAATTGTTCGCTTGATTTCTGGATAACAGCCTGTTGTATTTTTTGAATTCTGTTTTTTTCTGCCTGTACTTGCTGATCGAGCAGACGAGGGATTCCTTGAGTGACAGTAGAGAGAAGTTTTTCTTCTTTAAGTATGCGTTGTTGCAATAGAAAAGCGATGGTATCACGAAGATATATTCGTTGTTCATCGGCCTTTTGTGTCTGGGAAATTAACCATTCAGCAGCAGCGGTGGGTGTTTTTACTCGTGTGTTAGCGACTTTGTCGATAACGGTTTCGTCCCGATCGTGTCCTATACCCGTCAATATCGGTAACGGGAATTGAGCAATATGCTGAGCTAACAAATAACTATCGAAACAGCTTAATTCTGAAGTTGCTCCTCCACCTCTGATAATGACTACACCGTCGAAATTATCCGCTTGTTCATAAATTTTTTCTAATGCGGCGATAATGGAAGATTCTGCTTGATTGCCTTGCATGACGGCTTGAAAGAGAACGGTATAAAAAACATACCCTTCGGTATTGTTCTTTAATTGGTTTGTAAAGTCTCCATATCCTGCTGCCGTTCGAGAGGATATTACGGCAATCCGTTGTGGAGGAAAAGCCCATGTCAGTTCTTTATTCATGTCGATTACTCCTTCATCGGACAATTGACGTAGAATCTCTGCTCTGTGACGAGCTATATCTCCTAACGTATATGAAGGGTCTATATCATGTACGGTCAAAGTGAGTCCGTATAATTCATGAAAGTCTATACTGACCTGAACCAGAACTTTTATACCGGCTCTGAATATTTCTCCGGTTTGTTCTTCAAAATAAGGCTTCAACATCAGGAATGTAGAAGCCCAGATTATTCCTTTTGCCTTTGCAATAATTTGGCCTGAACGACTGTCTTTTTCGGCAAATTCAAGATAACAATGTCCCGAATAATTTTCTCTTGCTTCGCTTATTTCGGCAGAGACCCAGTATCGTTCAGGAAATCCGTCATTCAGTGTTTCCCGAATCATAGAATTCAGTTCGTGTAAAGATATATCTTGAATGGCCATATTATATAAGCTTTGTAAATGTCAGACTTGTGTTTTATTCTGAGTATGTTTTTTTAAGTTATGTTGGTCCGAAATTATTCCACCGCCGATCACCTGATTGCCGGAATAGAATACTGCAGATTGTCCTGGAGTTACGGCAGATACAGGCTCTTTGAATTTAACGACTATATAGTTGTCATCTGTAAAAAATAGAGTTCCCCGAATTGCCGGACTCCGGTAACGGATTCGTATTTGAATCTCTCTGTCGGATATTTGATCGATAGGGATGTTTATAACGGGAGATTCTACAAGCATCTCGGTAGTCAGCAGATCTTCTTTATCACCTAATCTGATCGTATTTTTATACGGATTTATTTTTATTACATAGGCCGGATGTCCGAGAGCTATTTCCAAACCTTTTCTCTGGCCTATTGTATAAAACGGAAAGCCTTTATGCAGTCCCAACTTTTTTCCTTTCTTATCGACGAAAAAACCTTTGCCGATAACTTCATTCAGGTTAGGGATTTGTTGCAAGAGAAAATCTCGATAGTCATTCTCTATAAAGCATACTTCCATGCTCTCTTTTTTTTCGACTTTTTCTTTGAACCCTTTTTGAAGAACGTATGTTTTTATTTCTTCTTTTGTGATATTTCCTAAAGGAAATAATGTTCGGGAGAGTTCTTTCTGTCCGAGTCTCCATAGAAAATATGACTGATCTTTTTTCGGGTCTAAGCCTTTTTCGAGAATATACCTATTCATATTTTGGGTTATGCGTGCATAATGTCCGGTAGCGATGTAATCACATTCTAACCGATCGGCCTCATCAAGCAGATATTTCCATTTGAAATAAAGATTACACATGACACAAGGATTAGGAGTGCGTGCTCGTAGATATTCATCGATAAAAGATTGTACGACCGTTTTTCTGAATTCGTCTCTTACATCGAGTGTATAATGCGGGATGGCGAGTCTTTCTGCTAAAGATCGTGCTTCTAATACGTGGTCGGGTTCTTTTTGTCCGGGAGTGGAAAAATGAGAAGGAATATCCCACATTCGCAGTGTTATTCCCAAAACCTCGTATCCTTGGTCTTGTAACAGCATACATACGGCGGAACTGTCTATTCCTCCGCTCATCCCGACTAATACTTTTTTCTTTTCAGAAAGTTTTGTTGCCATATTTAATCTTTATGGAATTGTAATATGCAAAAATAGAAAACTTTAAACAACTCTTGGAATCTTCTTTACTATAAAGATAAAAAGAAGAGAAGGATAAAATGATTTTTTACTCTACAAAAAAACGCAACAGATTAAAAACAATCTGTTGCGTTTTTAGGAGAAGTCTAAAAATAGAATTTCCTTTTAAGAGAAGTTCCCTTAAAATATTGTTTATCCGTTATATTCGTCAGATACTGTCAATTTTTTTCTGCCTTTAGCACGACGGGCAGCTAATACGCGACGTCCGTTTGCGGTAGCCATTCTCGAACGGAAACCGTGTTTATTTTTTCTTTTTCTGTTTGAAGGTTGAAATGTTCTTTTCATTGCCGTATATTTTTTATCGTTATTATTTCAAAATTCGGACTGCAAAAATAGATACTTTTTTTTAATAAACCAAAGGATAAATGGTTTTTAGACAAAACTTTTGCGTTTTTTTCTGATTTAGATTATTTTTGTACCCGGAAATCAGTGTCCATAATCGAACAATAATTTCAAATAGATAAAAATATGATTAATGCACAAGACATCAAGAACGGAACATGCATCCGTTTAGACGGTAAATTGTACTACTGTATCGAATTTCTTCATGTGAAACCCGGAAAGGGAAATACATTCATGCGTACCAAACTGAAAGAGGTAGTAAGCGGACGCGTTCTTGACCGTCGTTTTAATATCGGTGAAAAACTGGAAGATGTTCGTGTAGAACGCCGTCCGTTCCAGTTTTCTTACAATGAAGGAGATCATTATCATTTTCTGAATCAGGAAACGTGGGATGATGTTACTATCGATAAGGATCTTATTACCGGCGTTGACTTCTTGAAAGAAGGAATGGTGATAGAAGTTGTTTCGGATGCATCTACCGAAACGGTATTGTTTGCAGAGCTTCCGGTAAAAGTGGAACTTCAAGTTACCTATACCGAACCGGGAATTAAAGGAGATACTGCAACGAATACTTTAAAGCCGGCTACCGTAGAAACCGGTGCTGAAGTCCGTGTTCCTTTGTTCATTAATACAGGTGAAACGATTCGTATCGATACGAGAACAGGGGAATATATGGAACGTGTCCGTTAAGTCTGAGAAAGATTTAATATATTATTGCAACGATCCGGTAGTGAAAAGTCCCGGATCGTTTTTTTTGTTGAGACAAATGGAAAATATAAAAACTTGGACGAAAAGACTTTTTCGAAGAATCTCAAAAGTTTCTTAGATTGTGTGTCAAAAACAGGGACTTGTATAAAAATGTATAGAAAATTTTATACTTTTGTGCCCTGAATATAAATCTTCCGTGTGCTTGCTACCACGTTAAAAACAAGAACTCCTTTCTCGTGTCCGTATAATCCCGGAAGAATATAATCTGTTTTTATTTTAAAATTCAATAAGAAGTTATGAAGCAAAAAGAAACTGCGTTGGTTTGTTTTTCCGGAGGGCAGGATTCTACTACTTGTCTGTTTTGGGCGTTGTCGCATTTTGAATCGGTCGAGGCTGTCTGTTTTATTTATGGTCAGAAACATGTGAAAGAGGTAGATGTAGCCCGTAAAATTGCGGCAGAAGCAGGTGTTCCGTTTGAAGTCCTTGATGTTTCTTTGATAGGTCAGTTGACCCATAATTCGTTGACAGACTCCAGTATGGTAATGGACAAAGAAAAGCCTGAAGATTCTTATCCGAATACGTTTGTGCCTGGGCGCAACATGGTTTTTTTGACATTTGCAGCTATTAAGGCATTTCAAAAAGGAATACGGCATTTAGTGACGGGTGTGTCACAAGCTGATTTTAGCGGTTATCCTGATTGTCGGGATACATTTGTCCGATCTTTGAACGTCTCTCTTAATTTAGCGATGGATGCGCATTTTGAAATACATACTCCGTTGATGTGGAGAGATAAAGAGTCCGTATGGAGATTGTCTGATGAATTAGGAGTTTTCGATCTGGTTCGGAATGAGACATTGACCTGTTATAACGGTATCCCTGCTGATGGCTGCGGAGAATGCCCTGCTTGTAAATTACGGAAACACGGTTTGGATTTGTATTTGAAACATCGTAACGGATAGAAATAATTTCAGGAGTTTTTTTAACATAAAACTAAAAAATACATACCTTTGTCCTTTCTCATAATACAGATAATGCTATGCCGTATTTTTCAGTTATCATACCGGTTTATAACCGTCCGGATGAAGTTCGGGAATTATTAGAAAGTCTGAGCAAACAGACATTAAAAGATTTTGAGGTTCTTTTAATTGAGGATGGTTCTGTCAATCGGTGTGATACGGTAGCTCAGGAGTTTGACAAAGATCTGAATATCTGTTATTTCTATAAAGAAAATTCGGGGCGTAGTCTTACTCGGAATTATGGAATGGAAAGAGCCTCGGGAGAATATTTGATTTTTTTTGATTCTGATTGTATCATTCCCGAGCGTTATTTCGAGATTGTCAAAGCTCGCTTGGAGGAAGATTATGTCGATTGTTTCGGCGGGCCTGATGCGGCACATACTTCTTTTAGTAATTTGCAAAAGGCGATCAGCTATTCTATGACTTCATTTTTTACTACAGGAGGTATTCGAGGTGGGAAAAAGGGTATGGAAAAGTTTACCCCGAGGACATTTAATATGGGCTTCTCTAAAGAGGTGTATAAGCGAGTGGGAGGTTTTAAAGATATGTTCGGCGAGGATATCGATTTGAGTTTACGAATTCAAAAAGCTGGTTTTCATACGGTTCTGATTCGGGATGCATTTGTATATCATAAACGTCGTGTGAGTTTCCGATCGTTTTATCGACAGGTTTCGGTATTCGGGAGAGCTCGTGTTGACTTATATTTGCTTCATCCGGAGTCGTTAAAGATCGTTCATCTTTTACCTGCGGTATTTGTACTTGGATCGTTGATATTGATCTTATTGTCATTTTTCTGTATATGGGCGTTACTCCCGTTGATTGTATATTTTTTGGCTCTGTTTTTTGAATCATTGGTTTGTAATCATAGTTTACGGATTGCGGGTTTGTCGGTTTTGACAAGTATCATACAGTTAGGCGGATATGGTATTGGTTTTTTAAGTGCATTTATTAAAAAAGTAGTTTTTCGTCAGACAGGAGACCTGAATGCAGACCTTGAGAGATTATATAAGAAGAAATAAGAAGATTACATATTCGTTTTTTTATCTGCTAATGTTTAAAATGATATTTATTTCGCCTATTCTTTCCAAATATTCCCTTTATCTCTATTGAAAATGTCGCTTTTGGACTATTAAATGCGATAAAGAGAACTTTTTTTATATCTATCTGTTGTTCTATCTTTGCCCGAGTTGGTGAAAAAGATAAAAAGATGGTTTTAAATGGAAAGGTTAAATAGGTTTCGAGGTTTTTGTTTTTCATCTTTTTGTGATAATATTCGCACGTATCTGGTTACGTTGTTTCTTCTGCTGTTCGGTGTATCGGTACAAGCGCAGAAGACCGTGACGGGATATGTGACCGATTCTATTTCCGGAGAACCGGTTTCCTATGCTTCTGTGTATGTAAAAAGTACGGGAACAGGTACAAGGAGTGATGATGACGGTCGATTTGTGTTGAAACGTCCTTCAGTATCTACTGAAATTGTTATTTCTGCTATCGGTTATGTTGAGAAAACCGTAAAACTTACGTCGGGGAGTAATACGACTTTGCAGATACAAATGAGACCGGCCGACTATCAGTTGAAGGAAGTTGTTGTTCGTCCCAAAAAAGAGCGGTATAAACGGAAAGGGAATCCTGCGGTAGATTTTGTGAAAAATGTTATGGCAGCTAATGAGAAGAATGATCCAAGACAACATGATTATTATTCTTATGAGAGATATGAAAAGGTTACCTTTGCTTTAAATGACTTTAAGAATAATAAAATTGCCGGGAAAAAGTATGATTTCTTGTCGGCTTATATAGACTCGTCCGATATTTCCCGGAAACCGGTATTGAATATTTCGGAACGGGAAAAGCTCGAGACAATCTATTTCCGTAAATCTCCTCATACCGAGAAAACAATAATTCTGGGGAAAAAACATTCTGGAATGGATGAGGTTATATCTCCCCAAGGTATGGAAGCGATGATGAACGAGACATTTAAGGACGTCGACTTATTTAAAAATAATATTTCCTTGTTTACGAATAAATTTGTAAGTCCTTTATCGTCAATAGGACCATCTTTCTATAAATATTATTTGGCGGATACAGTGGTTTTGGAGGGAGATTCCTGCGCGATATTGTCTTTTGCTCCTGCTAATTCCGAATCTTTCGGATTTGTCGGGCAGATGTGGGTAACTTTAGATTCCACATGGTTTGTAAAAAGAGCCCGTTTGCTTTTATCGACAAATATCAATCTGAATTTTGTAGAGGATATGGAAATTGACCAGAGTTATACGCGAGCTCCTGATGGGACACGTCTGGTTCAAAGGGATTTCTTGACTACGGATTTTAAATTAAAATCGAACAGTAAAAGCGGAATACATGCTCGAAGGCTAGTTACATTTAAAGACCAGAGCTTTGATCCTCCTGAAGATATGTCGATATTTAGTATTTCCGAAAAGGAAAAGTTGGCAGACGGAGCAGAGTCGAGGAAAGAGGATTTTTGGAAAGAACGTCGGCATGAACCTTTACAGGGAAAGGAGAATCTCGTTGCTCGAATGATGACGCAGTTGAGGTCTTATCCGGCTTTTTATTATACGGAGAAAGTTATCGGTGCTTTAGTTGCAGGATATATACCGACCCGAAAAGAGAAAAATCTTATTGATTTAGGACCGATGAATACGACAATCAGTGGAAACTCGTTAGAGGGTGCTCGATTTAGGGTCGGCGGGATGACTACAGCGAATTTGAATCCGCATTGGTTTGGTAAAGCTTATTTGGCATACGGAACTAAAGATAAGAAATTGAAATATTTAGCTGAAGTCGAATATTCATTTTTGCGGAAGAAGGAACATCAGAATGAGTTCCCTATACATTCTCTGAAAGCCTCGTATAATTATGATATAGATCAGTTGGGACAACATTATTTATATACGAATAAAGATAATGTGTTTCTTTCGGTAAAACGTAAGAGAGATAGTCGGGTGACCTATTTGCGAGATGCCCGTTTGGAATATACACGTGAATTTTACTCGGGGTTTTCTTATAAGGCAATTTTGCGTTATCGTACTCAGTATGCGACGCCGAATTTTGTCCCGTTTTTGAAAATGAGTGAGATAGAGGGAGAATATACTCCGGTGAAAGACTATTCTATGGGAGAGTTGGAGGTGCGGTTGCGATATGCACCGAATGAAAAATATTATCAAAGTAAATCATATCGTTATCCGGTTTCGTTGGATATGCCGGTTTTTACTTTATCTCATATCGTTGCGCATAAAGGAGTGATGGGTAGTGATTACTCGTATAATTGTACGGAATTCGGGTTTCAGAAACGATTTTGGTTTTCTGCATTCGGTTATACCGATGTGATATTACGGGCAGGAAAAGTTTGGGATAAAGTTCCGTTCCCGTTATTGCTTATTCCGAATGCGAATCTTTCATATACGATTCAGCCGGAATCGTTTACCCAGATGAATGCCATGGAATTTTTGAATGACCAATATGTATCGTGGGATGTTACCTATTATGCCAATGGTTGGATATTCAATCGGATACCGTTCTTAAAAAAACTGCAATGGAGAGAAGTCGGAACATTTCGAGGATGGTATGGGGATTTGAGTAAGAAAAATATCCCGACAGCTGAAAACGGATTGTTCGTATTCCCTGAAGGCAGTTATGTAATGGGGAAAATGCCTTATATGGAAGCCGGAGTGGGAATAGAAAATATTTTTAAGTTTCTTCGACTTGATTATGTCTGGCGTCTGACCTATCGGGATCATCCTCATATCAATAAACACGGAGTCCGTTTCTCCATGAGATTTACATTTTAGGGGCGTTGGTCTGAGCCGGTATGAATCCGATTATAAAAAATCCCGAATTAATGAATTCATTCCGTTTGAGAGGATTTCATGTTTTCGGGATTTTACTATGTAGATTCTTTGGGTTATAGAATTCGTTTGAAGTATTCGATAGTTTCTTTTAGACCATCTTCTAAAGCAATTGTCGGTTCCCACTTCAGCTTTTCTTTGGCCAAAGAGATATCGGGTTTTCTTTGAGTAGGGTCATCTGCCGGAAGAGGCATGAATACCAGTTTTGATTTCGACCCGGTGAGGCGAATGACCTTTTCTGCTAATTCGAGCATAGTAAATTCTCCCGGATTTCCAAGATTGACAGGTCCGATAAAGTTTTCATTTTCCATCATTCGAATCATGCCTTCTACCAAATCGCTTACGTATTGAAAACTGCGGGTTTGCAATCCGTTTCCGTAAATTGTCAAATCTTTTCCTTGTAAAGCTTGGACGATAAAATTAGAAACTACTCGACCGTCTTGCGGGTGCATATTCGGTCCGTAGGTGTTGAATATACGGATTATACGAATATCCACATTGTTACATCTGTGATAATCCATAAATAAGGTTTCGGCACAACGTTTACCTTCATCATAACAAGAACGAATACCAATAGGATTGACATTTCCCCAATAACTTTCTACTTGCGGATGTATTTGGGGATCTCCGTAAACTTCGCTTGTAGAGGCTTGTAAGACCCGTGCTCCGGTCTTTTTTGCAATTCCCAATACATTTATAGAGCCTAATATAGAAGCTTTTATTGTTTGAATAGGGTCATATTGGTAATGTATGGGAGATGCCGGACAAGCCAGATTGTATATTTGGTCGGTTTCGAGATAATAAGGCGTTGTGATGTCGTGGCGAATGACTTCGAAATAGGGATTTTTCAATAAATGAACGATATTTTCTTTACTCCCTGTAAAAAAGTTATCCAGACATATTACTTCATTGCCTTCGTCTAAAAGTCGTTCACATAAGTGAGAACCGATGAATCCGGCTCCTCCGGTAACTAATATTCTCTTTTTCATAAAAGGTGTTATTGAATAAGTCTTAAGAGCAAATGTCGTAAAAAAATATGTATGACCGAAATTTATTTCCGGATTCTTTTGAACGAATATAAAAAGGGCTATATTCGTTTCTGATTTATTATTGCTATATGATGAAAATGAGAGATAAAATGGTGATAACCGATTGGGCTTTGGAAGATAGACCTCGGGAAAAAATGCTTTTAAAGGGCATTCGCTCATTATCGAATGCCGAACTGATCGCAATTTTGATAGGTTCGGGAAATAGGAGGGAAACTGCGGTGGAATTATCGCAACGTATTTTGAATAATATGGGGAATAGTCTGAACCGTTTGGGAAAAGTTTCTGTACAAGACCTTACCGGACAATTTGAGGGTATAGGAGAAGCTAAAGCTATCAGCATTATTGCTGCATTAGAATTAGGGCGTAGGAGGAAAAGTGAGGATGTCTTGACAAGGCGCAAGATAACTTGTAGCAGGGATGTTTATGATTTGATGTATGCGTCTATGGTAGACTTGCCTCAGGAAGAATTTTGGATTGTGCTGTTAAATGCAGCTAATACGGTTTTGGATATTATCCGTATCAGTCAAGGAGGAACGGCTGCAACCTTGGTCGATGTCAAATTGGTTCTTAAACCTGCGATTTTGCAGCAAGCATCCTCGATAATGTTATGCCACAATCACCCTTCTAACAATGCTACTCCGAGTCAGGCGGATTATGAGTTGACTGCTAAGATTGTTTCTGCAGCGTCTTTTTTAGATATTCGGGTTCTCGACCATCTGATTATTTGTGAAAGCGGGTATTATAGTTTTGCTGATGAAGGACGTTTATAAAGTATTCTGTATTCTAGAAAGAGAAGCAGGAGATCTTCTAAAAAACGAAAAGTAGCCTGTTTTTAAGGTTTTAGTTCAGACAGAGTCTTAAAAACAGGCTATTGATAATGATTACTTGTTTGATTGCCCGTCGGTTTTATACCAATCAGAATACATCAAGTAATTTTTTGCAATTTTTTGATTGATTTCTTTTGATTGTTCAGTATCTACCATTTTTATAAATTTAGCGGGTGCACCTCCCCATAATTCACCCGGTTTTATTTCTGTTTTGCTTAAGACAACAGACCCTGCGGCGACAATAGCTCCTTCGCCCACTATGGCATGATCGAGTATCACCGATCCCATACCTATAAGAGCACCGTCTTTTATCGTAGCTCCGTGTATGGTGACGTTGTGTCCGATTGAGACGTCATTCCCGATTTCTATTGTCGATTTTTGGTAAAGAGTGTGAAGTACCGATCCGTCTTGAATATTTACCCGGTTACCGATATGAATGGAATTTACGTCTCCCCGTAAAACCGCGTTGAACCATATACTGCAATCGTTGCCTAAAACAACATCGCCTATAAGGGTCGCATTATCTGCTAAGAAACAATTGTTTCCGATTTTGGGGGTGTACCCCCGAACGCTTTTTATAAGAGCCATAGTCTGATTTTTAAAGTTTATCTGTTGCTTTTTTCAACCATTCTTTTGCTTCACTGTCCAATGCCGGACTCAGTTTTTCGAATACAGTTTGATGGTAGTTATCCAGCCATTCTATTTCTTCCTTTGTTAATAAAGCTTTGTCTATGGCATTCTTATCTATCGGGAAAAGCGTAAGTGTCTCGAATTTGTAGAACTTACCGAAATCTGTTTCACGATCTTCAACGACCAAAGTTAAGTTTTCGGTGCGAATACCGTATTCTCCGGCAATGTAAACACCCGGTTCATTAGATGTAACCATACCCGGAGTCAAAGGTGTGGGATTCTCTTCTAAGCGGATGTTTTGAGGACCTTCGTGCACATTAAGAAAATGTCCGATGCCATGACCCGTCCCGTGAAGATAATTCTGCCCTTCGTTCCAAAGAAATCGTCTTGCCAGAATATCTATTTGTGCACCTCTTGTTCCTTGAGGAAACCGACATGTCGCAATGCCGATATGGCCTTTTAACACTAATGTGAAATCTCTTTTTTGTTTTGCACTCAGTTTTCCCAAAGCAATAGTGCGGGTAATATCGGTTGTTCCGTCGAGATACTGAGCTCCGGAGTCTATTAATAGGAAGCCTTCCGGTTTCAGAGTTGCATTTGTTTCGGGAGTAGCGCTATAATGCACAATGGCTCCGTGAGCATTGAACCCTGCTATTGTGGAAAAACTTTCTCCAACGTAAAGGGCTTGCAGGGAACGATATTCTCTTAGTTTCTCGCTGATTGTGATTTCTGTAACATTCCCGTCTTTCACATGAGATTCTAACCACCGGAAAAAATGAACTAATGCGACTCCGTCTCGTATCATCGCATCTTTAAATCCCGCTATTTCGGTTTTATTTTTCAAGCTTTTTTCCCAAGTAATAGGGGAATTGCCGAAAATGATTTTTTGTCCGCTTGAGATAGCATTGACCAGACTATAATTGATCTTTCGAGGGTCTATAAATATAGTTTCCGATCCGGAACGGTTTTTTAAAAAATCATAAATTTTTTCGTATTGGGCGATTTTAATGTCGTTTTCTTGTAGGTATTCAGCCGTGTCTTTATTGATCTTTTGGGCATTGACAAATAATATCCGTTCTTTTTCCGAGATATAAGAGAAACAAATTCCTACAGGATTGCACGGAACATCCGTTCCTCTAATATTTAAAAACCAAGCAATTTCATCTAATGCTGCTAACAGGATGGCATTAGCGCCTTCTGCTTTTATCTTATTTAATATTCTGGATATTTTGCTTTCGGTAGATTCCCCGCTATATTTCTCAGGATACACGAATATAGGATCGTTCGGAATTGAAGGTCGGCCATTCCATATTTTCTCGAATGGAGTGAAATCTGAGATTAGAGAAAATCCTTTATCTTCGAAATAGTGTTTTAATTGTTGAGCTTCGCTGTACGAAAACATCGATCCGTCTATTCCGATTACAGACCCTGAAGGTAATGTATCGACCAGCCATTTTTGAATTGATGGAGTTTCGGGCAGCCCATCTTTAAAAAGGATGAAATCGCTTCTTTCAAGTTGAATTCCTGCTTGGAGGAAATAACGGGAATCTGTCCATAGCCCGGCCTGCTTTTCTGTTACGACAGCAGTCCCGGCCGATCCGTTGAATCCTGATATCCATCCGCGAGCTTTCCAATGGTCTGCACTGTATTCGCTTAAGTGGGGATCGGTTCCCGGAATGATAAAAGCCGATATTTGCCGTTCGTTCATTATTTGCCGAAGAGCTTTTACTCGTTTTAAAGTTGGATTTTTAGTCATATTCGGTAAGTTTTATTCCTTGAAATTAATATGGGTCATTTTTTTAATTGATATATAGATATATAAATGATTAACCACTTGCATACAAAGGTATGATTTAATATTTAGAAATGAAAAAACAGAATGTGTATATTTTTTAGAGAATCAATTGTCGTAGATGTCTTTATAAATAGTTTTTTAATGGTGCAAAAAATGTAAAAAAGGACTCTAGACGGTGAAAATAATATCGAAAGGTTTGTTTATCAAGAAACAATGTTTAATTTTGCACCGCGTTTTTAGATGATAAAATCTTTTAATTATAAAAAATATGATAGTAGTTCCAGTAAAAGAAGGCGAAAACATTGAAAAGGCATTGAAGAAATTCAAAAGAAAATTTGAGAAAACCGGTGTGATTAAAGAACTTAGAAACAGACAGGCATTTGAAAAACCTTCGGTTGCTAATCGTAAAAAAATAATGCGCGCCATTTATATTCAGAAATTGCAACAAGTAGAGGAATAAAAACATTCTCTTTAGTTGGAAGATTGAATTCTTTTTTTTACATTCGTAGCGTAAGTCAAAAGCTACGCTCTTTATGTGTATTGAATCATTTCTAAGATATATTCGGTATGAGAAGAACTTTTCTTCCCATACCGTTCTGTCTTATAGAAATGATTTATTGCAGTTTGTAGACTATTATTTTACTTGTAAGTCCGAAAGGTTTTCTCCCAAATCTGTAGATCGGGATCTGGTTCGAAATTGGATTGTGTATTTGGTTGAAAAGGGGAGGACGCCTCGGTCTATTAGTCGTAAAGTCTCTACATTGCGTTCGTTCTTTAAATTTTTGGTCAAAGAGGGAATTATTCCTTTTACGCCTATACAGAATATTCAGTTGCCTAAGATTAGTAAACCATTACCTGCTTTTTTAAAAGAAGAAGAGATGGATTTGCTGTTGGACGGTATTGATTTCGGAGATAACTTTCGAGGTGTTAGGGATAAGTTGATTATAAATATGTTTTATTCTACCGGTATTCGTCGCGGAGAGTTGATTGGGCTACAGGATGCGGATGTGGATATTTATATGTCTGCGATGAAGGTTACAGGGAAGCGTAATAAACAACGGATTATTCCTTTTGGGAAGGAACTCCGTATTCAGATAGAGGGGTACCGAAGTGTTAGGGACAGAGATGTGAAGGGGGAACATAAGACTTTTTTTGTAAAAGAAGATGGGCAGTCTCTTTATCCTGAGCTTGTATACAGGATCGTGACTCGTTATTTGAATATGGTAAGTACGTTGGCCAAAAAAAGTCCCCATGTGTTGCGTCACACATTTGCTTCGGCAATGTTGAACAACGGGGCGGAATTGAACAGTATAAAAGAGTTGCTTGGGCATAGTTCTTTAGCTTCGACGGAAGTGTATACGCATATTACGTTCGAAGAATTAAAACAAAGTTATAAACAGGCTCATCCTCGAGCCGAAAAAAAAGGAGGGCGTTATGAAAATTAGTATTCAATCGATTCATTTTGATGCTTCGGCACAGCTCGAAAGTTTTATTCAGAAAAAAGTAGCGAAATTGGGTCAGTACTGTGACGATATTATGTCCGCAGAAGTTGTTTTGAAAGTTGTTAAGCCCGAGACCGCTCAAAATAAAGAGGCTTCTATCAAATTGTTGGTTCCGAAGTCTGACGACATTTTCTCAAGTAAAGTTGCAGATACGTTTGAGGAAGCTGTAGATGTGGCTGTAGACGCTTTGGTAAAGCAGTTGCAGAAAATGAAAGAAAAAATGAGAGCTAAATAAAAAAAGAGTCTAATATTTTTGTAGTTTAAAATTTATCGCTAAATTTGCACCCGTTTCGCATTGGATTGACGGTGACGTTGATGGGTGCAATTTGCCGATGTAGCTCAGTTGGCCAGAGCACGTGATTTGTAATCTCGGGGTCGTGGGTTCGAATCCCTCCATCGGCTCAATAATTTTAGGGCGAATACCAGAGTGGCCAAATGGGGCAGACTGTAAATCTGCTGTCTTACGACTTCGGTGGTTCGAATCCATCTTCGCCCACGATTTATTGCGGGAATAGCTCAGTTGATAGAGCATTAGCCTTCCAAGCTGAGGGTCGCGGGTTTGAGTCCCGTTTCCCGCTCTAAATGCCAATGTAGCTCAGCGGTAGAGCACTTCCTTGGTAAGGAAGAGGTCACGGGTTCAAGTCCCGTCATCGGCTCTTGTTTTGAATGCTAATCATTAATCAAAAATAAATAACAAGTTAAGTTATGGCTAAAGAACAGTTTCAACGGACAAAGCCTCATGTTAACATTGGTACTATCGGTCATGTTGACCACGGTAAAACCACTTTAACTGCTGCTATCACTACAGTGTTGGCAAAAAAAGGCCTTTCAGAATTGAAGTCTTTCGATCAGATCGACAATGCTCCTGAAGAAAAAGAAAGAGGTATTACTATTAATACTTCACATGTAGAATACGAAACAGAAAAACGTCACTATGCGCACGTTGACTGTCCGGGTCACGCAGACTATGTAAAAAACATGGTTACTGGTGCTGCTCAGATGGATGGTGCTATCATTGTTGTTGCTGCAACTGATGGTCCTATGCCTCAGACTCGTGAACACATCTTGTTGGCTCGTCAGGTAAACGTTCCTCGTTTGGTTGTATTTTTGAATAAATGCGATATGGTTGACGACGAAGAGATGCTTGAACTTGTAGAAATGGAAATGAGAGAGTTGTTGTCTGCTTATGAATATGATGGAGACAATACTCCTATTATCCGCGGTTCTGCACTTGGAGCATTGAACGGAGAACCACAATGGGAAGAAAAAGTAATGGAATTGATGAACGCCGTAGATGAATGGATTCCTCTGCCTCCGCGTGATATCGATAAACCATTCTTGATGCCGGTTGAAGATGTATTCTCTATTACAGGTCGTGGTACTGTAGCTACTGGTCGTATTGAAACTGGTGTTATCAAAGTTGGTGACGAAGTTCAAATTATCGGTTTAGGTGCAGATGGTAAAAAATCTGTAGTTACCGGTGTTGAAATGTTCCGTAAACTTCTTGATCAGGGAGAAGCTGGTGACAACGTAGGTTTGTTACTTCGCGGTATCGATAAGAATGAAATCAAACGTGGTATGGTAATTTGCCATCCGGGACAGATTACGCCTCATTCTAAATTTAAAGCTCAAGTTTATATCTTGAAAAAAGAAGAAGGTGGTCGTCATACACCGTTCCATAACAAATACCGTCCTCAGTTCTATATTCGTACATTAGACGTAACCGGTGAAATTACTTTGCCGGAAGGAACTGAAATGGTTATGCCTGGTGACCACGTTACAATTACGGTAGAATTGATCTATCCGGTTGCTATCAATGTAGGTTTGCGTTTCGCTATTCGTGAAGGTGGACGTACAGTTGGTTCTGGTCAGATTACTGAAATCCTTGACTAAAAATAAATTTTTCAATCAGCCTAAAAGGGCTGATTGATATACGGGTCTAGCTCAGTTGGTAGAGCACTGGTCTCCAAAACCAGGTGTCGGGAGTTCGAGTCTCTCGACCCGTGCAAACTCAAAAGAGAATGAAAAAGATACTTGCAAATATAAAAGAGTCTTATAACGAATTGGTTTATAAGGTATCTTGGCCGACCAAATCCGAGTTGAGCAATAGCGCTGTAGTTGTCATGTTTGCTTCCCTAATTATAGCTATAGTGGTATTTGCGATGGACCAGTGTTTTGACCATATCATGCAGTTCATTTATAATAAAATGTTCTAATCGGGGGAGATAAAAATGTCTGAACAAAAAAGAGGATGGTACGTTTTGCGTGCCATTAGTGGTAAAGAGAACAAGGTCAAAGAATATCTTGATGCAGAAATCAAGAATACTGATCTTGGTGATTACGTGTCTCAGGTTTTGATCCCAACCGAAAAGGTTTATTCTGTTCGTAATGGAAAAAAGATCACAAAAGAAAAAAATCTTTATCCGGGATATGTTTTTGTTGAGGCACTTCTTGTAGGAGAGGTGTCACATCGTTTGCGTAATACTACCAACGTTATCGGTTTTTTGGGAGGGACTACGAATCCCGATCCTTTGAGACCTGCGGAGGTTAGCCGGATGTTGGGTGCTGTAGATGAACTTCAGGAAAGTGGGGAAGAGTTGAATATTCCTTATTTTGTGGGAGAGACCGTAAAAGTAAATTATGGTCCGTTCAATGGTTTCAGCGGCGTGATCGAAGAAGTAAATAACGAAAAGAAGAAGCTGAAAGTTATGGTGAAAATATTCGGGCGTAAAACACCGCTCGAATTGGGTTTTATGCAAGTAGAGAAGGAGTAGCAGAGTGGTTACGCACTATTGTTATGCCTGTTTTATAACAAATCAAATTATTAGACAAAATGGCTAAAGAAATTGCTGGACAGATCAAATTACAGATTAAAGGAGGTGCAGCAAACCCATCTCCCCCTGTAGGCCCTGCATTGGGTTCTAAAGGGATTAATATTATGGAGTTTTGCAAGCAATTCAATGCCCGCACTCAAGACAAAGCCGGAAAGGTATTGCCTGTTGTAATTACTTATTACAGTGACAAATCTTTCGATTTTATCGTTAAGACTCCTCCTGTTGCCATTCAATTGCTCGAAGCAGCAAAAGTAAAGAGTGGATCGGCAGAGCCTAATCGTAAAAAAGTGGCTTCGATTACTTGGGATCAGGTCAAAGCAATTGCTGAAGACAAAATGGTCGATTTGAACTGTTTTACTTTAGAATCAGCGATGACGATGGTTGCTGGTACAGCTAGAAGTATGGGTATAACCGTAAATGGGGAATTCCCGGTAAATAATTAATAAACTTCAATTGAAATGGGTAAACTGACAAAAAATCAAAAGTTAGCTTTAGACAAAATTGAAGCAGGGAAGGCCTATTCACTCAGCGAAGCTTCAGCTTTGGTAAAGGAAATTACTTTTACGAAGTTCGATTCTTCTGTTGATGTTGATGTTCGTTTAGGCGTTGACCCACGTAAAGCTAACCAGATGGTGAGAGGCGTTGTTTCTCTTCCTCATGGAACCGGAAAGCAAACTCGGGTATTAGTACTTTGTACTCCCGATCAGGAAGCTGATGCTAAAGCCGCCGGTGCCGACTATGTTGGATTAGATGAATATATCGAAAAGATCAAAGGTGGTTGGACTGATATTGACGTGATCATCACTATGCCTGCTATTATGGGTAAAATCGGTGCTTTAGGTCGTGTGTTAGGTCCGAGAGGCTTGATGCCTAACCCTAAAAGCGGAACTGTTACCAATGAGATCGGAAAAGCGGTTAAAGAGGTAAAACAAGGTAAGATTGATTTCAAAGTAGATAAGAACGGTATTGTACATGCTTCTGTAGGAAAAGTTTCTTTCTCTGCCGAGCAAATTCGTGACAATGCGAGAGAGTTTATTTCAGCTTTGATAAAATTGAAACCGACAGCTGCTAAAGGCACATATGTTAAGAGTGTTTATCTTTCAAGTACAATGAGTCCGGGTATTAAGATCGATCCGAAATCAATTGATGAGATTTAAAAAATTGAATTATGAAAAAGGAAGATAAAAGCACAGTAATAGAACAGATCGCAGCCACACTCAAGGAATACAGTCATTTTTATCTGACGGAAACATCCGCTCTGAATGCAGAAAAGACTAGTGCATTGAGACGTGAATGTTTTAAGAATGATATCAAAATGCTGGTCGTAAAAAATGCGTTGTTGCATAAGGCGATGGAAAGTCTTGAAACAGATTATAGCCCGCTTTACGACTGTTTGAAAGGCTCTACGACCATAATGTTCTCTAATACAGGTAATGCTCCTGCAAAATTGATCAAGGAGTTTAAGAAAAACTCTGATCTTCTTGGTTTCAAAGCTGCTTATGTTGAAGAAAGCTTCTATGGGGCTGATCAACTTGATGCATTAGTTGCTATTAAGAGTAAAAATGAACTTATCGCTGATGTTATCGCTCTGTTACAATCGCCTGCGAAGAACGTTGTATCGGCACTTCAATCAAGCGGTTCTACAATACATGGAGTATTGCAAACTCTATCAGAAAGATAATTTTTTAGAAAATAAATTAGTAAAAATAACAAATTAAATCATACAAAAATGGCAGATTTGAAAGCTTTTGCAGAACAATTAGTAAACCTGACCGTAAAAGAAGTAAACGAACTTGCTCAAATTTTGAAAGACGAGTACGGTATTGAACCTGCTGCTGCAGCTGTTGCTGTTGCTGCTCCTGCCGCTGCTGGTGCAGCTGCTGAAGAAAAGACATCTTTTGATGTTGTTTTGAAAGCCGCTGGTGCTAACAAGTTGGCTATTGTTAAATTAGTAAAAGAATTGACCGGTCTTGGTTTGAAAGAAGCTAAAGATCTGGTTGACGGTGCTCCTAGCAACTTGAAAGAAGGTTTGGCTAAAGCCGAAGCTGAAGCATTGAAAAAACAATTAGAAGAAGCTGGAGCTGAAGTTGAACTTAAATAGTATTTCCTGATACTCAGGTACTTTGGTAAAGAGTCCTCAGTGAGAGGCCTCTTTACCTTTTTGTGTATATATTTTAAATTAAGTTCAATTAATTCCATTTAATAAATGTCTTCAAATATTGGTAAACAACGGGTAAATTTTGCTTCAATTAAGAGTCCGCTACAATATCCGGATTTTCTTGAAGTTCAATTGAAGTCATTTCAAGACTTTCTTCAACTTGATACACCCCCCGAAAAACGAAAAAATGAGGGATTGTATAAAGTATTTGCAGAAAACTTTCCTATTGCAGATACTCGTAACAATTTTGTCCTCGAATTTTTGGATTATTATATTGATCCGCCCAGATATACAATAGATGAGTGTATAGAGAGAGGGTTGACTTACAGTGTACCTTTAAAGGCAAAACTGAAGTTATATTGTACAGATCCCGATCACGAAGATTTCGATACCGTGATACAGGATGTGTATTTGGGCCCTATTCCGTACATGACTGCTAAAGGTACATTTGTTATTAATGGAGCCGAACGTGTTGTCGTATCTCAGTTGCATCGGTCTCCCGGTGTATTTTTCGGACAAAGTACGCATGCGAACGGAACCAAATTGTATTCGGCCAGAATCATTCCTTTTAAAGGTTCTTGGATCGAATTTGCAACCGATATCAATAATGTGATGTATGCTTATATCGACCGGAAGAAAAAATTGCCCGTAACTACTTTATTGCGTGCAATCGGTTTCGAGAGCGATAAAGATATCCTTGAGATTTTCGGTTTGGCAGAAGAAATAAAGGTTAATAAGACCAATCTGAAGAAAGCTTTGGGGCGTCGTTTGGCTGCCCGCGTGTTGAAGACATGGGTCGAAGACTTTGTGGATGAAGATACCGGTGAGGTGGTGTCTATTGAACGTAATGAAGTTGTTATAGATCGTGAGACCGTTCTCGAAGAGAGTCACATAGAAGAGATTCTCGAATCTGGTGTTCAAAATATATTGTTGCACAAGGAAGAACGGAATCTGTCTGATTATTCGATTATTTACAACACTCTTCAGAAAGACTCCAGTAATTCTGAAAAAGAGGCTGTATTATATATATATCGTCAGCTTCGCAATGCAGAACCTGCAGATGATGCGAGTGCACGCGAAGTGATTACAAATCTGTTTTTCTCTGAGAAGAGATATGATTTGGGTGAGGTGGGACGTTATCGGATCAATAAAAAATTGAATCTTTCTACTCCACCTGACGTAAAAGTATTGACAAAAGAAGATATTATCGAAATTATCAAATATCTGATAGAGTTGATAAATTCTAAAACCGATGTAGATGACATCGACCATTTAAGCAATCGTCGTGTACGTACTGTCGGAGAACAGCTTTATAACCAATTCGGTGTCGGTTTGGCTCGTATGTCACGTACGATCCGTGAACGGATGAATGTACGGGATAATGAGGTATTTACTCCGATCGACTTGATTAATGCCAAGACAATCTCTTCGGTAATTAATACATTCTTCGGGACGAATGCATTATCACAATTTATGGACCAAACCAACCCGCTGGCCGAAATGACTCATAAGCGTCGTATGTCGGCTTTAGGTCCTGGTGGTTTGTCTCGTGAGCGTGCCGGGTTCGAGGTTCGAGATGTTCATTATACTCATTATGGACGCCTTTGTCCTATTGAAACTCCAGAAGGTCCGAATATCGGTCTTATCTCTTCTCTTTGCGTATATGCAAAGATCAATGATCTCGGATTTATCGAGACTCCTTATCGTAAGGTAGAAAATGGGAAAGTGGACTTGTCCGATAACGGTATTGTCTATTTGACGGCTGAAGTGGAAGAAGGACATATTATTGCACAGGGTAATGCGCCTTTGGATGATGACGGAAAGTTTGTCCGTTCACGTGTAAAAGCTCGTTTGAATGCAGATTTCCCTGTGGTAGCTCCGGAAGAAGTTTCGTTGATGGACGTTTCTCCTACACAGATTGCTTCTATTGCTGCATCTTTAATACCGTTCCTTGAACATGATGATGCTAACCGGGCATTGATGGGATCTAACATGATGCGTCAGGCCGTACCTTTGCTTCGTACAGAAGCTCCTATCGTAGGTACAGGTCTTGAAGGTCAATTGATACGTGACTCTCGTACGCAGATTACAGCTGAAGGAGCAGGGGTGATCGAATTTGTTGATGCTACTACGATACGTATTCGTTATGATCGTACTGAAGACGAGGAATTCGTTAGTTTCGAAGATGCGGTTAAAGAATATACAATACCGAAGTTCCGTAAGACAAATCAGAGTACAACTGTCGATTTGCGTCCGATTTGTCATAAGGGAGATCGTGTGGTTGCCGGTCAGATTCTTACAGAAGGATATTCTACCGAAAACGGGGAATTGGCTTTGGGTAAGAACTTGAAAGTGGCTTTCATGCCGTGGAAAGGATATAATTATGAGGATGCTATCGTGTTGAACGAACGTGTTGTTCGTGAAGATATATTGACATCGGTACACGTCGATGAATATTCTCTTGAAGTCCGTGAAACGAAACGAGGTATGGAAGAGCTTACTTCGGACATTCCGAACGTAAGTGAAGATGCCACTAAGGATTTGGATGAGCGCGGTATTATCCGTATCGGAGCTCATGTCGGTCCCGGAGATATAATGATTGGTAAGATTACACCTAAAGGTGAATCTGATCCTTCACCAGAAGAAAAACTTTTACGTGCGATATTCGGAGATAAAGCCGGAGATGTGAAAGATGCATCATTGAAAGCTACACCTTCTTTAAAGGGTGTGGTAATCGGAACTAATCTTTTCTCTCGTGCCATCAAGAAACGTAAATCTAAATTGAGTGATAAAGCTATCTTGCCTAAACTTGATGAAGAGTATGAAGTAAAGCAGGCGGCTCTTAAAGATTTATTGATCGAAAAATTGATGGTTCTGACTAACGGTAAGACTTCACAAGGTGTGAAAGATTATTTAGGAACTGAGGTTATCGCAAAAGGTGCTAAATTTTCTCAGAAAGCATTGTCTGAGATAGATTATACATCGATCCAAGTTAGTAAGTGGACTACAGATCCGGCTAAAAATGATCTGATCCGTGCAACTATTATGAATTACCTGAAGAAATATAAAGAAATCGATGCTGAATTACGCCGTCGTAAATTTGATATTTCTATCGGAGATGAACTTCCTTCAGGTATTGTTCAGTTGGCAAAAGTTTACATTGCCAAGAAACGTAAGATCAGCGTAGGGGATAAGATGGCCGGCCGTCACGGAAACAAGGGTATTGTATCACGTGTCGTTCGTCAAGAAGATATGCCTTTCTTGGAAGATGGTACTCCGGTAGATATTGTATTGAACCCGTTGGGTGTGCCTTCTCGTATGAACCTTGGACAGATTTTTGAAACTGTTTTGGGTTGGGCAGGCGTGAAACTGGGCGAAAAGTTTGCAACGCCGATTTTTGACGGTGCAAGTCTCGATGATTTGAATGAATGGACCGATAAGGCCGGATTGCCTCGTTATGGGAAATCTTATTTGTATGACGGTCACACGGGCGAACGCTTTGACCAACCGGCAACCGTAGGTGTAATATACATGCTGAAACTTGGTCACATGGTTGAAGACAAGATGCATGCTCGTTCGATAGGTCCGTACTCTCTTATTACTCAGCAACCATTGGGTGGTAAGGCTCAGTTTGGAGGTCAGCGTTTCGGAGAAATGGAGGTTTGGGCGTTGGAAGCATTTGGTGCAGCCCATATACTTCAAGAAATCTTGACGATTAAGTCTGATGATGTTGTCGGTCGTTCGAAGGCTTATGAAGCCATTGTCAAGGGCGAACCGATGCCGACTCCGGGTATTCCTGAGTCTCTCAATGTATTGTTGCATGAATTGAGAGGTCTTGGTCTTAGTATCACTTTAGAATAATAAAATAGAGATAGCGATGCTCCGTCCTTGTAAGGGGACGGAGACGCTTCGAATTCTGATAACGCTTTATAAACTAAATATATGGCTTTTAGAAAAGAGAACAAGATAAAGAGTAACTTTTCGAAGATTTCCATAGGATTGGCTTCTCCGGAAGAAATTCTTGAAGGATCGAGTGGCGAAGTCCTGAAACCGGAAACCATCAACTACCGTACATATAAACCTGAACGGGACGGATTGTTTTGTGAACGGATATTCGGTCCGGTAAAAGATTATGAATGTCATTGCGGTAAGTATAAACGCATACGTTATAAAGGTATTGTCTGTGACCGTTGCGGTGTTGAAGTTACCGAAAAGAAAGTTCGTCGTGAGCGTATGGGACACATTCAATTGGTCGTTCCTGTTGCTCATATTTGGTATTTCCGTTCTTTACCTAATAAAATCGGGTATTTGCTCGGATTGCCGACTAAAAAACTGGATGCAATTATATATTACGAACGGTATGTGGTAATACAACCCGGAGTAAAAGACGATCTGGCAGTGTATGATTTACTTTCCGAAGAAGAATATCTGGATATCCTGGATTCTTTGCCTAAAGAAAATCAGATGTTGGATGATACCGATCCGAACAAGTTTATTGCCAAGATGGGTGCAGAAGCAATCTATGACCTTTTGGCTCGTTTAGACTTGGATGAACTTTCGTATGAATTGCGTCATCGTGCCAGCACCGATGGTTCTCAGCAACGCAAAAACGAAGCTTTGAAACGTCTTCAGGTCGTAGAATCGTTCCGGGCATCAAAGCAACGGAATCGTCCCGAGTGGATGATTTTGAAAGTCGTTCCGGTTATTCCTCCCGAGTTGCGTCCTCTTGTTCCTTTGGATGGTGGACGTTTTGCAACTTCCGATTTGAACGATCTTTATCGTCGGGTGATTATCCGTAACAACCGTTTGAAACGATTGATGGAAATTAAAGCTCCTGAAGTGATTTTACGAAACGAAAAACGTATGCTTCAGGAAGCTGTGGACTCTCTGTTGGATAACTCGCGTAAATCGAGTGCCGTAAAAACCGATGCCAATCGTCCGTTAAAATCGCTTTCTGACAGTTTGAAAGGAAAACAAGGTCGTTTCCGTCAAAACTTGTTGGGAAAACGTGTCGATTATTCGGCTCGTTCGGTAATCGTTGTAGGTCCTGAACTGAAAATGCACGAATGCGGTCTTCCGAAAGATATGGCCGCAGAACTATATAAGCCGTTTGTTATTCGTAAATTGATCGAACGCGGTATTGTTAAGACGGTTAAGTCTGCCAAAAAAATCGTCGATCGCAAAGAGCCCGTTGTATGGGATATCCTGGAACATGTAATGAAAGGGCATCCGGTATTGCTCAACCGTGCGCCGACGTTGCACCGTTTAGGTATTCAGGCTTTCCAACCGAAAATGATCGAAGGTAAGGCTATCCAGTTGCATCCGTTGGCATGTACGGCATTTAATGCCGACTTCGATGGTGACCAGATGGCCGTACACTTGCCTTTGGGAAATGAAGCCATTCTGGAAGCTCAAATGCTGATGTTGGGAGCGCACAATATTCTTAACCCGGCTAACGGAGCTCCTATCACGGTGCCTTCTCAGGATATGGTGCTTGGATTGTATTATATTACAAAACTGCGTCCCGGATCTTTGGGTGAAGGATTGGTATTCTACGGACCGGAAGAGGCTGAAATTGCCTATAATGAAGGAAAAGTTTCTCTTCATGCTCCGGTAAAAGTCGTAGTGAAAGATCTCGATGAAAACGGAAATATCGTAGATGTACTTCGTGACACATCTGTCGGACGGGTTTTAGTGAATGAAAAAGTCCCGGTAGAAGTCGGATACATTAACGAAATTCTTACGAAAAAATCGTTACGTGGCATTATCGGTAAAGTAATCAAGGTTTGTGGTGTCGTTCGTGCCGCTCAATTCCTCGATGATATTAAGAATCTGGGGTATCAGATGGCATTCAAAGGCGGTTTGTCCTTTAACCTTGCCGATGTGATCATTCCACCTGAAAAAGAGGCGTTGGTTAACGAAGGTTATGCCAACGTAGAGCAGATCATGGCGAATTATAACATGGGTTTCATCACTTATAATGAACGTTACAATCAGATTATCGATACATGGACTCATGTCAATTCGAAATTGTCGGATATTCTGATGAAACAATTGACAAATGATAATCAGGGATTTAACTCTGTATTCATGATGCTGGATTCTGGAGCTCGTGGTTCTAAAGAACAAATTCGTCAGCTTTCCGGTATGCGTGGTTTGATGGCAAAACCTCAAAAATCGGGGGCAGAAGGCGGACAGATTATCGAGAACCCTATTTTGGCGAACTTTAAGGAGGGATTATCTGTATTGGAATATTTTATTTCCACTCACGGTGCTCGTAAAGGTCTTGCTGATACGGCTTTGAAAACAGCAGATGCCGGATACTTGACCCGTCGTTTGGTCGATGTAGCTCATGACGTAATTATTCATGAAGAAGATTGCGGTACGTTAAGAGGACTTGTATGTACTGAATTGAAGAATAATGAAGAAACCGTCGCTTCTTTGGAAGAACGTATTTTGGGACGTGTTTCGGTACATGATATTCAACATCCGTTAACTGGAGAGATTTTGGTTCATGCCGGTGAAGAGATAACCGAGGATATTGCTAAGAAAATAAGTGATTCACCGATTGAACGTGTAGAAATTCGTTCGGTATTGACTTGCGAATCGAAAAAGGGCGTTTGTGCTAAATGTTACGGACGTAATTTGGCTACAAATCGTTTGGTTCAAAAAGGTGAAGCTGTAGGTGTGATTGCTGCTCAGTCTATCGGTGAACCGGGAACACAGTTGACATTGCGTACATTCCATGTGGGAGGTATTGCATCCAATATTGCAGCAGTATCGAATGTTACTTCACGTTATGATGGTATTCTCGAAATAGATGAACTTCGTACGGTGGATAGTATTGACGAAACCGGAAAGAAAGTGATGATTGTAGTAGGCCGTTTGGCTGAAATGCGTATCATTGATCCAAATACGAAAATCGTGTTGACAACAACAAATATTCCTTATGGCTCTAAGCTTTACTTTAATAGTGGGGATACTCTTAAAAAAGGAGATGTCGTTTGCGAATGGGATCCGTTCAATGCCGTTATCGTTTCAGAAGCTACCGGTAAGGTTAAGTTCGATAATGTAATCGAAGGTGTGACTTATAAAGTCGAATCGGATGAGCAAACCGGTCTTCGTGAAAAGATCATTATAGAATCTAAGGATAGAACCCGAGTTCCATCGGCTCTTATTTTGGATGAAAAAGGAGATGTAATTCGCTCCTATTCATTGCCTATGGGGGCTCACCTTATGGTTGATGAAGGTCAGGAGATAAAATCAGGGGATGTGTTTGTTAAGATCCCGCGTGCCGTAGGTAAAGCCGGAGATATTACCGGAGGTCTTCCTCGTGTTACCGAATTGTTTGAGGCTCGTAATCCGTCTAATCCTGCTGTCGTTTCTGAAATCGACGGAGAAGTTAATTTCGGAAAAGTAAAACGGGGTAATCGTGAAATTTCTGTAACTTCTAAAACCGGACAGGTTAAGAAATATTTAGTTCCTTTGTCAAAACAAATATTGGTACAAGAGAATGACTATGTCCGGGCCGGAACTCCGCTTTCGGACGGTGCTATTACTCCTTCTGATATTTTGGCGATAAAAGGACCGACTGCCGTTCAGGAATATATTGTTAATGAGGTTCAGGATGTGTATCGTTTGCAAGGTGTGAAAATCAATGATAAACACTTTGAGGTTATCGTCCGTCAAATGATGCGTAAGGTAATGGTGATAGATCCGGGTGATACTCGTTTCTTGGAACAACAGATTATCGATAAGCACGAATTTATGGAGGAAAATGATCGTATCTGGGGTAAAAAAGTGGTTATCGATGCTGGAGATTCTCAGACAATGAAACCGGGACAGATTGTGACTGCTCGTAAATTGAGAGATGAAAACTCTGCATTGAAACGTCGTGATTTACATTTGGTAGAAGTGCGCGATGCTGTGCCTGCTACTTCTGAACAAATTTTGCAAGGTATTACTCGTGCGGCTCTTCAGACTTCCAGCTTTATGTCGGCTGCTTCGTTCCAAGAAACTACAAAAGTGTTGAATGAGGCTGCTATTAACGGTAAAGTAGATAAACTTGAAGGAATGAAGGAAAATGTAATTTGCGGACATCTGATTCCTGCCGGTACTGGTCAGCGTGAATTTGACAAATTGGTTGTCGGTTCTAAAGAAGAATTTGACCGAGTATTTGCTAATCGGAAAAATGTAACGGATTTTTAATCTTAGATTTCTAAATAAAAATAGATCGCCTGAAAAATTTTCAGGCGATCTATTTTTATTTTATGCTATGCAGTTCGTGTTATTGTCTTTTTTTTACAGAATCGTTCGCACTGCATTGTAATATCATAGCCTAACATTGCCCCTAATATAAAATCTTCTTCTGGAGAAAGTTTATTTAACGGTTTATTGATGAATGTCCGTACAGTTTCCAGGCAAGAACGTTTTCCGAAATATAAATTGACTTTATTTTGTACGACTTCTTGAATCAAATACTCGATTTTCTGCTCTTTTAATCGTTCTGTGACGAGATCGGCGCAAGATTTACACATCGTACAGAGAACCAGATTACGGACACCTTTCTTAAATTCATAAATCTGGTGAAGAAATACTTTTATAGAGTCAAAGCGGTTATAATCTTCTACACTCATTCAATTTCTTTTTTGATTAAGTTACACCATTCGTGTATGCGTTCTGATACTTTTTGTGAACTTTCATTGCAATCATCGATTGCCAGACCTACGAATTTCCCATTTTTGCAGATTAAAGAATCCGTTACGGTATAGTCTTTGGGTTCGAAACTACCGATAAAGTTGCAACCGTTTTCAGATAATTCATCATAAATTAATCCTACTGCATCACAAAATGTGTCGGGATATGATTCACCGTCTCCACATCCGAATATACCGACTTTTTTCCCATTCAAATTCTGACTTTTTAATGATTTTATGAAATCATACCAATCGTCTTGTAATTCTCCACATCCCCATGTCGATGAACCTAATAACAAACAATCGTATTTGTCTGTCGCTTCTACTGGGGTTTCGGATACATTGTGAATATCGGTAGAAGATATTCCTAATTCTTGTGCGATTTGGTTGGCTACGGACTCTGTTGTTCCTGTTGTACTGCCGAAAAATATACCTGTCATAATTTTAAATTATTTGTTTTTGGCAAAGTAATAAGATATATCTTCCTGCATCAATCCCCTGAACTTATGAAAATAAGCTCTTTCTATACCTACAAATTATGATAACCCTGCCAAAATCTTGTCTGAATTTTCCGACAAAAAATATTATCAGATCATTCTTGCGTTTTTTCCGGACTGTTTTCCCGTTTTTACATGTCTGTAATCCACTCGTTTTTTATCGGGAAGAAATTTTTTTCAAAAAAGCTCTCAAAAAACGTTCATATAAAATTTTAAAATAGGCTTATTAATAATGCTATATTCAAAATTGTAACTAATGTCCCTAAAGATAAAAGAATGATCGTTGTCGATTTTTTGTTGACGTGTTTACCCATTACTTTTTTAGAGGAAGTCAGATAAATTTGTGTGAATACAGTAATAGGAAGTTGTACGCTCAATAGCATTTGGGATATGATAAGTCCCTGAAACGGATCTTTGATAAAAAAGATGAGCAATAAAGCCGGAATAAAAGAGAGTAATGTTCCTATTTTCGTGTGAATGTCTTTCGGGCTATAAGCCTCGTTGAAAAAACCCGCGAAAATAGAAGCTCCTGCAATTCCCGATGTAATGGTCGATGAAATTCCTGCAAATAATAGGGCAATTGCAAATATAACTCCTGCATTGTTTCCGACGAGGGGGGTAAGTAAATTAGCAGCCTGACTAAGTTCGTCCACAACGACTCCTTGTTTATAAAAAGTTGCTGCAGCAAGAATGATCATTGCAGAGTTAATAGCCCAACCTATTCCCATAGAGAGTAGCGTGTCGTAGAATTCATATTTTAATTGCTTCTTTATTACGTTTTCATTCTCTAAATTCCATTCCCGGCTTTGAATAACTTCGGAATGAAGGAAAAGATTATGTGGCATAACTACAGCTCCGAGTACACTCATTATAATCAATAATGAATTGTCCGGAAAAGATGGTGTTACCCAACTTTTTGCGGTGTTTGTCCACTCTACATCTATCAATGTCAGTTCATATAGAAAAGAAAGACCTATTATTGAGACAAACATGATAATCCACCGTTCTATTTTACTGTATGTATTACTGAACAGCATAATAATACAAGCAATTGTTATGATGACAGCTCCTGCTTTTATCGGAATATCGAACAACATTTCTAAAGCGATTGCTCCCCCGAGTATTTCGGCAAGCGAGGTAGATATGCTTGCTAATATCGCAGACCCTAATATTGGTCGGGAGACTGTTTTGCGAATATATTTGTTGGTGGCCTCTGCAAGGCATAATCCCGTAACGATTCCCAAATGAGCGACGTTATGTTGGATGATAATCAACATAATGGAAGAAAATGTTACTACCCATAGTAATGCGTAGCCAAAGGAAGATCCGGCAGCTAAATTTGTAGCCCAATTTCCGGGATCTATAAACCCGACAGTAACAAGCAATCCCGGACCGATATATTTAAGTAAGTCCAGAGCCCCTGACCGGGTTTTATGGGTTGTTTTTAATTTCTTGAAAATATTCATATCTTGTAATTAACAGCAATTCCCGTCGCAATGTTCTCCGGGAAGCTCCATTTCTAATGTGACGTGTTGAATGTTTGCTTTTCTCAGTATTTCTTTCAAATGGCATTTCAAGTTTTGACTGTCAGCGAACGAGTCTATAACAATATGAGCCGTTAAAG
Organism: Coprobacter fastidiosus; assembly: GCF_982245605.1. Classification (NCBI taxonomy): domain Bacteria; kingdom Pseudomonadati; phylum Bacteroidota; class Bacteroidia; order Bacteroidales; family Barnesiellaceae; genus Coprobacter; species Coprobacter fastidiosus. The sequence continues at coordinate 64,419 of NZ_CEVCIF010000001.1, forward strand.
CCGTTTGAGTCGTACTGATTGCCCATATATGAAGATGGTGTATTTCTTTTACTCTATTGTCTTCCAATATTAATGTCTTGATTTTATCGGGATTAATTCCGACGGGTACTCCGTCTAAAGATAGGCGTAGGCTGTCGTGGAGCAGATTCCATGTCGATATTAAGATGACGATGGCAACGACCAATCCGATGATAGGGTCTATCATGTACCAATTTGTATATTGTATGATTATACCTGAAATCAAGACTCCGACCGAAACAAGAGTATCGGCTGCCATGTGCAAGTAAGCGCCCTTGATATTAAGATCGTGTTTACGATCTTTAAAAAAAAGCCAGGCTGTAAAAGCGTTGATAAAAATTCCGATTCCGGCAACCCAGGCAATGGCATTGCCTTCGATAGGCTGTGGATTTTTCAGCTTTTCTATACTTTCGGAAAATATTACACCTACAGCAACTAATAAGATGATAGCATTTAACAAAGATACCAAAATTGTACTTTTTTTATACCCGTATGTATAGTTTACCGAAGCCTTTACCTTCATAAGGCGAAAAGCAAATAATGCCAATATGAGACTGACTACATCGCTTAAGTTGTGCCCTGCATCAGATAATAACGCAAGAGAATTCAAGTATAGTCCTGCGCCGGCTTCTACAATAACAAATGCAAGGTTTAGCCCGATTCCCCATATAAATGCTCGGTTTATATTTTCTATATGGGGAGTATGATGGCTGTGGTCATGATAATGTCCCATAACTTTAAATTTTTATTTCACAAAGTTATTTAGAATAATTATAAATAAAAAGAAATAGGTACTTTTTCTTAGTACCTATTTAAATTTTGTGTAGCTATTTTTCAAACAACTGCGTGAATAAAAATTTCTTTTGGCCTGTTTTTTCGTTTTTATTCGTCAGATAGCCTCTTTGTAAAATGAGAAGCCTTTCTCAGTCCTGACTCGAATAAAACTTGGGAGAATAGGAACATTCTATTTTAGCTTGAATGTATAGCCTATTGTCAAAGTTGCCATATCTACTTTGTTCCCATAGCAGTACCGGATTCGGATAGGCAGTTCACATTTTTTCAAATGTAAGTACATTCCTATGCCGGCTATAATTCCCCAGTTATAAACGTTGATTGCGTTCTTTGCTTTGTATTGTTGTGCAATGAAGTATCCGTGATGTACTCCGATTTCAAAAAATGGCCTGGCAGTTCCATTCATTACACGACTTTCTATTGTATAGTAGTTTGTGAGGGTATAGGACCATCCTTTTTTGCTTGAAGGGAATTCTGTCCAATATAAATAATCAGGAGATGTGTTTAGTTCCAATCCGATATTGAAAACAAAACGATCGGAGAATTTACTTAAATTTGTCGTTACAAATGAGCCGATGGCAAATCCCGGATGCCAACCGTTGAGATCGTTATAATGATTTATTACAGCCTCTGCTTGAGGAGTGATCCACCATCTTCGAGGAGAATTTTTTTCTTTATATGATACACAGGAGAAGTCGGCGCATATAATTTTATGAAAATTACTGAATAGTTTGATCAGGCTTTTTCTATCAATTCTGATATTATCGATTTGTGACTTAAGTTCTGGATATTCAGTAAAAAGAAAATTTAATTTTGCTCTGTTTTGTTGTCGTGTAATATTTTCGGTCTTTAGATTTTTGTCCTCTTTTAGTTCAATCATTTTTCCTGAAGGAGCTTCTGCTATAAAAGAAGATTTTCCGTCAGGATATTCAGGGCAGACTCCTATCTTCAAATAGTATAAATTTATATTTCCGGTCAATAATGTTTCTATAAAAACATATTTTTTGAAATGAGGAATATCTATTTCTTTTGATACGTATGTCAGCCCTTTTTCATAACCGTAAGAGATAATTTCTTCAGGTATGTAGGTTATGATTTCCGATTGTGGACTATTTTTAAATAAACATTCTCTCCAATCTCCATTTCCATTTCTATAGCCGAGTATTCCATGTATAGTGTCGTTACTGTGTGTAATTATGTATCCATTCATCCATTCTATGTTTGAGTTTGATGCATAAATTACAAAATTGAGAGATAAAAGCAAAGATGTAAAAAGTCCTTTAAAAAAATGCGTATTCATGATTTTATGGTATAATGAGGTTAACTTAACTATATTATAGACATATTTAGATGAGTGAAAACGTCAGTTTGAAGGCATAAATAACCCTCGAAAATTGGAAATAAAAACTTTCGAGGGTTGTAATTTTTTTGAGGTTATTATGTAATAAATAATCGGGCTATTTTTGTCCGAATTTTTTCGATTGTTCTGCAATTAATTCATCATCATCGAAATAGTTGATCTTCATCGCTTTGCGTACATCAGAAAGTGTATCGGCAGCCGCTTCTCTTGCCACTTCACTTCCTTTTTTCAATATATTATAAATTGCAGGAATATCTTTTTCAAACTCTTTTCTTCTTGAACGTATCGGTTCTAATTCTTCCTGCATGATTGCATTCAAAAATCTTTTAACTTTAACATCACCCAATCCTCCTCTTTGATAATGAGCTTTTAATTCATCGAGGTTAGGATAGTCTGGCAGGTATTTCTCAAAATGTTCGGGTTTGCAGAATGCATCGAGATAAGTAAATACCGTATTACCCTCAATCTTTCCCGGATCTTGTACACGTAAATGTCCGGGATCGGTAAACATACCCATTATTTTTTTCTGTAAATCGTCCGCAGATTCCGACAAGTATATGCAATTGTTCAGTGATTTGCTCATTTTGGCTTTCCCGTCTGTTCCCGGAAGTCTCAGACAGGCAGAGTTATCCGGTAATAAAATTTCCGGTTCGATCAAGGTTTCTCCATAAACGGCATTGAACTTCCGGACTATTTCTCTTGTTTGTTCCAACATCGGTTCTTGGTCTTCTCCGACAGGAACTGTTGTCGCTTTGAAAGCTGTAATATCAGATGCTTGGCTGATCGGATAAGTGAAAAATCCTACAGGAATTGAGGTGGCAAAATTTCGCATCTGTATTTCTGTTTTTACAGTAGGATTTCTTTGCAGTCGGGAAACCGTTACCAGATTCATGTAGTAAAAAGCCAGTTCGCAAAGTTCCGGTATTTGGGATTGAATGAATATGGTCGATTTTGTCGGATCGATTCCGCATGCTAAGTAATCTAAAGCTACCTCTATTATATTTTGACGGACTTTTTCAGGGTTTTCTGCATTATCGGTAAGAGCCTGAGCGTCGGCAATCATGATAAATATTTTGTCGTATAAGTTCGAGTTTTGCAACTCTACTCTTCGTTTCAACGACCCTACATAATGTCCGATGTGTAATTTCCCGGTCGGGCGGTCTGCGGTCAATATTATTTTTTCTTTTCCCATTTATATGTTATGTTTAATTATGCTGTTTCGATATTTTGCAAAAATACAGAATTAGCGGTTAGTTTCACCTATTTAATTTGTTTTTTTGCATATCCTTTTACCTTTCTTGGAAAATATAGGATTCGTATGTTGCTGTATTTTTAGAATGTTTTCCTCTTAAAAGGAGTTTCAATAGGGTGTGTGATTAAGAAAATAAGAAAGATGATGATTATAAGACGTGAAACAGGCTGCTTTTTAAATAGAAGAAGCAGCCTGTTTTTTTAGAATCGATCTGAAATAATGAAAAATGTTATCAGATCATTTTTACGTTTTCTTTCGGCATATAACATTGTTGTAGTTTATGCCTGTGGGATTTCTCTCAAACTTTGCCCGAGTAAAATTTATACGGGGTTCATCATTTCTGCGATTTTTTTATTCAGGGAATATTTCGTAACCGCAAATTTGTGGAGCTCCTGATCTTATATCTTTCAATTCAATTGTGATTTTTTGATCTTTATCGGGAGCAATTCCTTTAATTTCTTTGACAAGAGCTTTAAATTTACTTCCGGCTTCATTAATAACATCTAAGTTTTCCAATACGATTTTACCGTTGATCAATACGTTGAAACGTCGTTTTCCCGGAGGTGTGTTTTTATCCAACTCTGCAAAGTGCAATCTGACCGTGTAAATTCCGTTTGGATTCTTCATCAAATTCGGATAGGAGCAAGATCCCCAACGAACCGTCTTATATATTGCTTCAGGTCCTGACATAGGTGCACTTACGTCGACATCTTCAGTACAATATCCTAAAGCTCCTTCAAGAAAGCCCGGATCTTTGGAAAATCCGTCTCTGTTATATCCGGCACAATTGATGCGGATTTCATCGGACGGTTCTATTTTCGGAGCGATGAATGTAAACTCTGATTTAGGCCAACTATTTACTTCTGCATTTTTATTCGGGGCTATATAGGTCGATGAGGATACTTTGATGTTCCATCCGTCAGCCAGGACAAGAGGTTTTTCACCTTTGAGATTGTCAGCATCAGCTTCGATTGTTATTTTTTTCTCTTCTTTCGGGGCTAATGAAATATAATTGTCGCTGTAATATACCGGAAGTACACGTTCTCCGGTTTTCCCTCGATGCAATTGCAAGTGTGTCATTAAAGCGATCTTTTTACTCGGGTTGCGTAAAGTAACGTCAATGAATACTTTTTCGCCTTTTGTACGGGTAGAGGCTTTCGTTGCAAGTTTTACCACAGGCATCGATTCAAGAGCCGTGAGATCGTTTGGTTTTGAAGAGATCCCCCGCCAGTAAAAATTGTCTGAGATCGGCTTTCCGTCAGAGTCTCGGAGTTCAAGTTTTATAAAATGAACCGGAGTTAAGTTCGAAGGCCATTTAATGTCGCTTATTTTGTTTACCGAACAGGCAGCAGTGTTTACCTCATGGCTCTTTTCGGCTGCAACAGACCCGTCGATATTGTAAATTGTAATTTTTGCATAAGCTCTGCTTAATGCCTTCGGTTCATGATTAATTACCTGTATTATACCGTTATCTGTTTCGTTGAATTGAATGTGTATTTGTTCACAAGCTTTTTGTAAAGCGAAGAGAGAAGCGTTCGGTTCCAAATCATAGTGGAACATTTGCCACACGAAACTCGGTTGGGCGGGAACGCTCATCCATAACAATATTCCTTGTGTCGGGGAAAACATTTTACCTATTCGTCCTTCATATAAAGCACGAAAACCTTCATAATTCATCATTTGTGATTTACGGACAAAATCAGCTACATTGACAACTTTTCCATAACGTTTTGTCATTGTTTTCATTAGGTTACGTCCACCTCCTGAAATGAAATTATGTTCTGCCCATGCATCGGTAATACTTGTCCAATCTTTTTCCGGCATCATGCCTTGAATAGATTCCAATGTCGGTATCGATTGAGGGCCGATCTCTGTTTTGAAAGTCTCTTTTTTGTTGAATTTTTTACTTTCGGAAAAACGGTAATAATCTACCGGAGTTTGCCATTCATACGGACCGCCAGAATTGCATCCGCCTCCACCTCCGGAATTGGATTGATAATGGCGCAAGGGATCGAGTTCGGCAAGTGCGTATCGTACAGCATCATCCAGATATTTAGGGGGATATGCTTCGTTGCGTGCACACCATATAACCAGTGACGGATGATTGCGGAAATTTAATATTTTATCGCGGACATTTGCCATATAAAGGTCTTGGTCGAGAGGATCTGCTGCATTGAATTGCCAGAATTCGTCCCAAATCATTATACCGTATTTATCGCAAAGGTCATAGAGGATTTTACTTGCAGCTTGTCCTCCCCATAGACGTATCATGTTGAAATTGGCATCTTTGTGCATGCGTATTTGAGCTTCTAACCGTTTGGGATCGATTCGTTTTAGGGCTTCATCCAATCCCCAGTTGCCTCCTTTACAAAATATGCGTACTCCGTTCACCGTAAGACCCAGATTATCGCTTCCGGGAATATCGTATGATATTTCTCGGATACCGAATGTTACTTCTTTTTCATCGGAAATTTTTCCATCTATTTCAAAAGACAGGTGCATGGAGTAAAGATTTTGTTCTCCCAATCCATTCGGCCACCAAAGTTTCGGATTTTTTATATTTAGTTGAGCAAAGTCTTTAGGATCGAATGTGAATGTCAGAGATCGCCAGGGTGCGATTTCTATTGTTTTTTCGAACTTTATGCTGTCAAAACTACCTTTGATTATTCCTTTCTGTACGTTTCCGGTCGTATTTTGTACTGTTGTTTGCACGGTTACGGAAGCTATATCGGTACGAGGTAACGGTAGGTCTGATGTAATTAATGGATCTTTCATTAATACGTGACCTGTTGCCGAAAGAAAGACATCTTGCCATATTCCGCTATTCCGATCACGGATTCCGGACAACCAGTCCCACCCGTTGGAACATCCGAAGGTAGGTCCGTCAAGGCGTCCTACACCTCCGCACGGACCTCCGACCGTACCCATAATATGTTCGAAAGGAACTCCTGTATTCGGTTGAGGAGAAATGCGTACGGCAATAATTGCTGTTTGCCCGGGTTTAACGAGTGACGTAATATCGAAATTGCCTCGTATGAATGCTCCTTTAATCGGACCTACCCGACGTCCATTTACCCAAATATCGGCAGAGTAGTTAATTCCGTCGAAATTGAGCCATATCGTTTTATTTTTATATGAGTCGGGAATCATAACTTCATTTCTATACCACCAGTCTGTGTGACAAAGATATTCGGGTATTACTTCGGGTCGATTGTTCTCTCCGTATAGCGGTTCGGGATAAACACCATTATTTACTAAGGTCGTAAGAACCGTTCCGGGGACTGTTGCTTTATACCAGCCTGAAGGCTTATATTTTGTTGTAGATATTACTTTCCCCTCTTGTGGAACTTTGGCAGCGTTTTCCATTTCCCATCCGTCTTTCATACCCTCTTTGGAAATTATGGCTGCGTCTTGCATTTCCCATCCGGAGTTGATCAGTATCTTATTTGATGTTTGTCCTTGAACAGACAGAGGCAATAGCAATATGGTCAAGGTTGTAAACAAGCTAAGTATCCCTTTTCTTTGAATGATAGTTTGGAGTAGGCGCAATGCTCTGTTAAGGAGAGTGTGCGGTTGATGATAATAAAGTGTTTTCATAAGATTATGTGGTTTTTTGATATATGTAATGTATTGGAAACCCTTTTCTTTATTTCAGATTTTCAGTTGTTCTTGAAATAAAAAAACAGCTTTTGATAGAAGCTGTTTACAAAGTAAATCCCACAGGATTAACGATCGGATAAAATTGTACTTAAATTTGCATTAAGAATCATTCAACCTTATTTTAAGCCGATAATCTGTCATTTTTATCTGATATTTTCTTTTAGTAATAATGTAATATCCGAATTTCCGGCAATGATTGAAATGCCTCTGTTATTCCGGAATGAAATTACTTTGCCTTGGGCTTCTTCTACCAGTAAAATGCCGGCGCAAACATCCCATAAATTCAGATTTAATTCCCAATAACCATCTAAATTTCCGGCTGCTACGCAACATAAATCATATGCAGCAGAGCCCATACGCCTGATCCCTCTTACTTTGGGTAAGATATGGACTATATTGGCTGAATTGTTATCCGGGTTAGTCCCATGATCGTATGGAAAACCTGTCGCAATGACAGATCGTGATAATTCTGTTTTATCGGAGACTTTCAATTTTTGTCCGTTTCTATAAGCCCCTTCACCTTTTATTGTAGTATAGAGTTCGTTTAAATAGGGAGCATAAACAACCCCGATAATTGTCTCTTTTTTATATTGCAGTCCTATCGATACACAAAAGATAGGTAATCCTTGGCTAAAATTCGTAGTTCCGTCTAAAGGGTCGATAACCCAACAATAATCACTGCCTTTTTCATGTATTCCGGTTTCTTCTCCTAACATATCGTGATCTGGATAATGAATGGTAAGCTGATCTTGGAAATATTGTTCACAGGCTTTGTCTGCGGCAGTTACTATGTCGAAAATATTCGATTTGGTTTTTATCGACAGTTGACTTTTCCTGAAATATGAAAGTTGAATTTCTCCCATCGTTTTAGCCCATTCTATTGCTTTTGCTTCTAGTTCTTTCCAATTGTTCATGGTGAAACATTGATTAAAAAAATCCGCTATGCCTTTTTCCATAGGTATAGCGGATTTATGTGATTTTTTATCGTTATTTAGTTAGTCTTCTGACTCATCTTCCAGATCTTCAATCGGTAATTGCCGTTTGAAAGCCTCTTTGAAAGAGATCAGCGATTCGGTTCTGGCTAAACCTAAAGGCTGTAATTTTGTGTGGATTATTTTTAACAGATGGCTATTGTTACGAGCATACAATTTGATAAACATATCATATTGTCCTGTCGTATAATGGCATTCTACGACTTCGGGGATTTGCTGGAGTTTTTCCAGAACTTCTTTGAATTGTCCGGGATTTTGAAGGTAAAGGCCTATATAAGCACATGTTTCGAACCCGATTTTGTTAGAGTCGATCGTGTATTCCGATCCTTTAATGATCCCCAAATTTGTCAATTTCTGTACCCGTTGATGAATTGCTGCTCCGGATACATTACATTCACGAGCTACTTCCAGAAACGGAATGCGGGCATTGGATGCGATTAGTTTTAAGATTTTATAATCTAAACTATCTAATTGGTGGTGTCCCATTTATATATGTACTTTAATTGATTTAAATGCAATTTTATACAAATGTATGGAAAATAGATTACATTTTCAAATAAAAATGAAAGAAAAACGAATTTATTTTTGAAAATCAATCTTATAATTTTCTTTTCATAATATTTTGATATTCTGATTATAACTAAATTCATTTTTATTTGTATCCGAAAAATGATATTTGTTTATGGTTTATTTAAAAAGCGGTATGCTAACCAGGATAATATTTTTACTCCGGTTTTTAAAGCTGCTTCATCAATTAGGAAATACGGAGTATGCTGGCCTTGACATTCAGGGTTAGCAGAGCCTTTTATTCCCAATCTGAAAAATGTGGAGGGTATGGCATGTGAGTAAAATGCGAAATCTTCAGAGGTCATTCGTTTTTCTAACGGGATCACGTGTTCCTCTCCTAATAATTCTATTGCGTAGTTGCGAGCTTCTTTTGTAATGCTTGCGTCATTTATGAGTGCGGGATAACCGTCTTTCATGTCTATTTCGCAAGTACATCCGTAGCTTTCGGCTGTTTGTTTGATTGTTTGCAGAATGAGAGGTCTTAGTTTTTTTCTTTCGTCTTCCTCCATACATCTTAAAGTTCCGGATATTTGTACTTCCTGAGGAATGATGTTCGTCGCTCCGTCAGCAATGAAACGACCGATAGACAAAGTTGCCGGAATAAAGGGGTTTCGTCTGCGGCTAATGATTTGTTGTAAAGATATTACGACTTGAGCTGCCGCCAGTACGGTGTCGTTCAGCAAATGAGGCATTGCCCCGTGTCCCCCTTTCCCCTTTATTGTGATATGAATTTCATCTGCTGAGGCCATTACGCATCCTTCACCGAATGCTACTGTTCCACAAGGTATTTCGGTATGGGTATGTAGAGCCATCATACATTCCGGGCGGATATTGTCGAAAAGACCATCTCGGAGCATTAAACGTGCCCCACCCGGATGGCGTTCTTCTCCCGGTTGGAAGATGAGTAACAATGTTCCGCCGAATTCTTTTTTTAATTTGTTCATTACAAGTGCGCTACCTAATAAGCAAGCCGTATGGGCATCATGCCCGCAGGCGTGCATTACATGAGGGATCTTTGACCGATATTCGATTTGATTTTTTTCTTCTATCGGCAGAGCGTCCATATCTGCACGGAGTCCGATAATATGTGTACCTTCTTTTTTTCCCTCTATTCTGGCCAAAATTCCATAGCCGCCTATTCGGCTGCTGTGAGGAATACCTTCTTTTTTTAATATTTCCTCAATAAAAAAAGATGTTTCTTTTTCTTGAAAAGAGAGCTCCGGATATTGGTGCAGATGTCGGTATATCGATATGACATCTTTTTCGATTTGGTCGCTGAGCCGGTTGATAATATTTTTCATATAAATATAAATGATTCACAAACTTACGTATTCTAATAATAAATAACGATATTTTTTCGTTATTCTTTTGTTGCTTTTAATAAGATACGATGTGTTAAAATCGTTAGTTTAAAATATTAAAGGCATCTGAATTTTAGATTTATTTAGCCTTTTGTCTTATATTTGTTTGAATTTTTGCATTTAGCAAAGATTTGTAACACAAAGGAAATAAAATGAAACTATTTCGTCCTATATGGATGGTTGCTCTTTTTTCTTGTTTTTTGCTTGTATGTTCTTGCATTCGTCAGCCAGAGCAAAAGAGGATAGTGACCGTAACCATACAGCCTCAAAAATATTTTGCGGAAAAAATTGCCGGAGACAGGTTTGATATTAATTGTATTGTGCCTAATGGCAGTAATCCGGAAGCTTATGATCCTTCTCCTTCCCATTTGGTTCGTGTAGGAAAAAGTGTTGCCTATCTGAAAATCGGTTATATCGGTTTTGAAGTAGCTTGGCTTGATAAATTGGCAAAGAACAATCCTGAAATGAAGATTTATGATACTTCCGAAGGAGTGTCTTTATTGACCGGTACTCATGAGTGTCATGAAGAACCGAATGCTTTGCACATGGAGAATATTGATCCTCATATATGGAGTTCTCCCAAAAGAGCCCGTATTATTGTAAAGAATATGTATGATGCATTTGTCGATATTGATCCTGACGGAAAGGAGTATTATACCCGAAATTATGAAAAACTTGTAGAGGAGATAAACCGGATAGATACGTTGTTGACTCATAAGTTTGCTCCTCATAAAGGGGAAATGTTTGCAATCTATCATCCGTCGCTTAGCTATTTGGCGCATGATTATGGTCTGCGCCAATTAAGTGTAGAGTTGAACGGAAAAGGACCTTCGGCTTTCTATATGAAGAGGGCAGTTGATATAGCACGTGAAAATAATGTTCATATCGTATTTATTCAGAAAGAGTTTAATATTAAACAAGCTCTTACATTTGCAGAGGAGTTGAAAGGGACGGTTGTTCAGATCGATCCTTTGAATTATGAGTGGGGAGAAGAATTAATTCATATCGCAGATGCTTTTGATTAGGGATAAACGAATCGAGGTTACCGGGGTTTCGTTGCAATATGATCGTACTCCGGTTCTTGAAAATATCGATCTTACCGTTTATGACAAGGATTTTTTGGCAATTACCGGTCCTAACGGGGGAGGAAAGACGACATTGTTGCGGATTATTCTTGGATTGCTGCCGCCTTTGTCGGGAACAGTTTCATTTTATCGAAACGGATTGGAAGTCCCGTATTTGAATATGGGATATTTACCACAAAAGAATGCAATAGATTCGCGTTTTCCTCTTATTGTTTCGGAAGTTATTTTTTCGGGTTTGATGGGAGAAAAGCGTTTTTTGAAACCATTTACTCTAGAGCAGAGGTTGCGGGTAGAAGAGGCGTTGTCTCTTGTCGGGCTTGAGAGATTTGCGGAAAGACCTATCGGAAAACTTTCCGGAGGGCAAATGCAGCGAGCCTTGCTTGCCAGAGCTCTTGTTTCACGTCCTGAAATTCTCTTGTTAGATGAACCGTCATCTTATGTCGATCAGGAATTTGAGGAACGGATGTATGAAATCTTTCGTGAAATAAATAAAACGACAACTGTTATTTTGGTATCGCATGAACTGAACAGAATGGAGGAGATGGCAACCCGTATAGTCAGGATTAATCGGTCTATTCGTGAGATAAATAACCGGGAATTATGATTTTCGGTATAACCCTCCGGGATATGGACGGACAAGACCTTTGAATTCGAGTTCGAGAAGAGTTGCCAATACTTGAGATGCAGGAAGGTTGCCGATAATTGTCAATTGATTTATATGGCATTCTCCTTTTTCCTCCAATATTTCCATCAATAATGTTTCGGTTTCGTTCAGCTCCGGAAAAAGAGATATTTGTTTCGGTTCTTTATCCGGAATGTCCCAACACATGGCATCGGCGATATCCCGAGCCGAAGTTACTAAGGCTGCCCGGTTGTTTCTTATTAATTGATTGCAGCCTTTAGAATATTCATTTTGTATGTTTCCGGGCAGAGCGAATACATCCCGATGATAGCTTTCTGCAATTCCAGCAGTAATTAAAGAACCACCCTTTTCTGCTGATTCTATAATCAGTGTTGCATCCGACATTCCGGCAACTATTCGGTTGCGGGCTACAAAATTCCCTTTATGTGTCGGATGTTGAGATGAATATTCAGTCAATAATCCTCCGCAAGAAAGCATTTCTGCAGCAGTCTTTCTATGTGTAGCCGGGTATAAAGTATTCATTCCGTGAGCTAAAATGCCAATAGTTTGAAGCTTATTATTTAGAGCTTCTCGATGTGCGCATATATCTATTCCGTAAGCTAACCCGCTTACTATTATTAGGTCAGGAAACCATCTGGACAATTCTTGTAAGAGGGTTTTACAAAAGTCTCGTCCGTAATTGGTCGCATGACGAGTACCTACAATACTTATTATTTTGGAGGCATTCAGGTTTGCTGTACCTCTATAATATAATAATATCGGAGCATCGATACACTCATTCAAACGGGCCGGATATTCAGAGTCGGAGAAGAATAGCGGAATAATATGATTTTTTTCAATAAAATCTATCTCTCTTTTGGCTGTTTCAAGGGCTGTTTTTATTGACTCGTCACTAAAGACAGGTGTTTGCAGTTTACATATATTCTGCAAGTTTTGCCCTTTTTCCTTAAATATCTCTGAAGCACTGCCTATTGTATCCAGTAATGTTTTTGCGAGTAACAAATTCATGCCCTTAATACGAGTCAATGCGATCTGATATATTGTTTCTTCGCACAGTGCCATAACAATAAAGAGGTTAAAGATATTCCTTGAATAGTTTTTCCAATTCTTCTCCCCGGCTGATACGTCCGTTTACGATACAGACAGTTTCCACTCTACTTTTGATACAGAGTTTGCCGTCTGATCGGCGAAAAATATCCTGATAAAAGACAAATTTAGCACCTTCTTTCCGTAAAAATAGCTTACAAATAAACCAGTCTTGACTTTTAAGTGAGGTTTTGTAGTCTATTTCTATACGGCAAACTACCGGTTCTATACCTTGTTCCCTCATATCGACAAAAGCTGTTCCCGTACTTTGCAGAAATTCATGCCGTGCATGTTCCAAATAGTGCTGGTAGTTTGCGTTGTTGACTATACCTTGCATGTCGCACTCGTAGTCACGCACTTTCATTTCCAATTCAAAACAATATTTCTTTTCCATTAAAAAGTTGATGCTAATTTGCTAAATGGGCGATACGATCGATCAGTTCGTTCCCCAATTCTGTTTTTGCTTTAATATGTTCGTTTACGGTTTTTACAAAAGGATTATTCTCAAAAGCTCCTCTGACCTGTTCGAAATCGACATTTTTTTGTTGAGTGTTTCCGTCTATTCCGAATCCGGTTTTTGCAGTCATTGAGAATTCTTTTTTCGCATCGGCATATAACATCTCGTCGAGGCTTACAACGGCATCTTTCCATATATTGACGATTTCCGTAATATCTTGTGCCGTTATTTGGTCGATAGAACGGTGATACCATGATTGCATTACTTCATATGCCCATGCCCATTCTAAATCATAGTAGCGTTTATGCAGACTTATAAATGTTTGCTGTATCGGTTCGAGCGTTTTTATTTCTTCTGATTCTATTTGGTTGATGAGGCGGTCTATTTCCGATTTGGGAGCTATCAAGCCCGAAAGATCCAGCCAATCTCCTGTCCCTATGTTATTGTCGGGACGTAATCGCTCTCTTATTTCTTCATCGCTTTTGAACCGGATGTTTTCTAAACGTTTGATTATAGAGTTCCCTAAAAATTTGTTGATAGCTTTGGAGTATAAGTTAATACCCTTGACTAAAGATGTGTTTTTGATACAAGCGCTTTGATAGGAATACACTTCGGATGTTTCTCCCGAACTTTCCTGTAAATGGCGCAAAACGTCTATGGCTGTCAGCATTTTCTGTATCGTGTAGGGACTTAGTAGATTAAAATTCACCATGTCGAGGTGTTCCGGGTCTTTCCGATTATCTCGTTTCGGCCATTTTAGCGCATCCCGAATAGTTCCTACACTTTTCAGGTTTACTCCCGGTACGAGATATGATTCAGAACCTTTCTCGATAAGATAAGAAAAAGGAAGTTTAGACGTGTCCGGATGTCGCACATGCCGACCCATGACAAGAGAAAAAGCTCCTATTTTAGCAGGCCAAAGAACATAAGAATCACTTGTCGTTTTAGACCCTCTTTCTACGATGCCTTGGTGAATAGGTCCGAGTTTATACATATGGTTACTTTGGTTAGAACCGCTTCCTGCATTCAAGAAAGAAAACATGCCGGCGATTAAAAGACTCGATTTGTGCATCGATACGGTATAAGGCCCGGCGAAGATCGCGCAGGCTTCTCCGTTTTCTCCTTGACAATTACAGAAGAATAAAGAATCGTGTGCAGAGAAAAGGTGAGAAAGATGACAAGCTTGTCCGATAAAACAACGCATCATGACAACACCATCGCTGACATGTGCACCTGAACTGATAATGAAATCTTCTGCCATTACATTATGCCCGATCACGACGGGATCGTGTTCGTTACTGTTGATAGATCCGTTTTCCAGTCGTGAAGTTCCGTCGATGGTACAATAACTTCCGATACGGACATTTTTAATTGTTCCGGTATTTATGATAGTTACATGGTCTCCGATAGTTCCTGTTTCTGAGGCGTGATTTTCGGCATACGTGTCGATCATTTTTTTTAACTTCTCTATTAAGAGGGGGCGATGACGATATAAAGCTATGATATAAGCCAGATGAGCCGATAGTTTATCATAAATGGGAACTTCCCGTCCGCCTGTTTCGTTAAGTACAGAAACCTCTGTTCCGTTTCCGAATTTGCTTTTACCGTCAACTACCAGAATATTTACATTTTGGATGAAACTGTCATTCCCGATTCGGTAATTGGCGATATAATTAGGTACGTTTTCGATTAATACATCGTCTCCGATTTCGCAGTTATGTAAAGTCACGTGGCGCAATCCGGAATGTTTTTTTAATCCTCCATCTAACATGAACTCTTTTTTGAAAGCACCTAATTTTATTTGACCCGAAAAACGGGTATGACATATATGATCGGGAATAAAGTCCTTTGTTACGGATATTGCCGACCAATCATCTGCCATGCAGTTCTGCTGTTTTAATTGCTCGATTTCTGTAATCGTTAATCCTCTGTAAGCTCCCATTGTGTAGTGATGTATTAGTTGTATTTTAAAGTTTGCTCCTTTTTCAGAGCCTATATGTTTTCCTCTTCATCATATTTTTGAAAAAGGAAATCGTTATAAGGGAAACGGGTCACGTGTATCTCTTTAACACGTTCGTATAATAGTTTTTTTAGTTCTTCGATATTGTTTTTTTCTTTTGCCGATATGAAAATACAGTTTTCATTCATTCTGGCCATCCAAGTTTCTTTCAGCTCGTCTAACGAGATATTCTTTTTCGTTTTAGGCGATAGGTCATCCGGATCTTTTTCTACATACGAAAATGCATCGATTTTGTTGAATACGATTATCATCGGTTTATCGGAAGAATTGCAAACTTCGTGCAGCGTCTGATTCACGATTTCTATCTGTTCTTCGAAAGATGGATGGGAAATATCAACGACATGTACTAATAAGTCGGCATCCCGCACTTCGTCTAATGTAGATTTGAAAGATTCGACCAAATGAGTCGGAAGTTTCCGGATAAAACCTACTGTATCGGTCAACAAAAAAGGCAGATTGTCGATAATGACTTTTCGTACGGTCGTGTCTAAAGTCGCAAAAAGCTTGTTTTCAGCGAAAACTTCCGATTTACTGAGTAAGTTCATCAGAGTAGATTTTCCGACATTCGTATATCCTACCAGTGCGACACGCACCATCTTCCCTCTGTTTTTTCGCTGCATTTCTTTTTGCTTGTCTATTTGCTTCAATTCTGCTTTCAACCGGGAAATTTTATCCAAAATGATTCGGCGGTCGGTTTCAATTTGGGTTTCACCCGGACCGCGCATTCCGATACCTCCTCGTTGTCGTTCCAAGTGAGTCCATAACCGGGTCAATCGGGGAAGAAGATATTGGTACTGTGCCAGTTCTACTTGACTTTTTGCATTGGCGGTTTGCGCTCTTTTTGCAAAAATATCGAGGATAAGACTGGTGCGGTCTAATATTTTTACTTGCAGTTCTTTTTCTATGTTTTTTAATTGCTTCGGAGAAAGATCATCGTCGAAAATAACGAGACCTATTTCGTTTTCTTCAACATAATCTTTGATTTCCTGTAATTTCCCGGCTCCGACAAATGTTACGGGATTTGGATATTCTAACCGTTGTAAAAATTTCTTGACCGGTTCTGCTCCCGCTGTTTCTGCCAAGAACGCTAACTCGTCCAGATACTCGTTCGCTTTTGTTTCGTTTTGAGTTTGGGTGATAATACCAACTAAGACCGTGCGTTCAGATTCTTGTTTAGTCAGGATAAATTCTTTCATTGACAATATTCTTATAATTATTGCAAATATAATGCAAATGGCTTATATTTTGTTCTTCTTGCAGTTATAAACTGTATATATCCTAATCTTATTGACAGAGTTACAAGTCGAGACGCTTTTTTACTATTGCAGGGTTGCCTGCGGCAAAAGAGTCATCGGGAATGTCTTTGACTACAACACTTCCTGCTCCGATAATGCACCGGTTACCGATCGTTACTCCCGGACAAATTACGACACCTCCTCCGATCCAGCAATCATCTCCGATCGTGATCGCTTCTCCGTGTTCTACTCCGGTAGCTCGTGTTGTGTAGTCGTATGGATGAATCGGTGCATAGATCTGGACATTCGGACCTATCAGTATATTTTTACCTAAAGTGATGGGGGCAGTGTCTAAGATTGTGCACCCGTAATTGATGAAGCCGTTTTCTCCTCCATATATTAAAAAACCGAAATCACAAAGAAAGGGGGGCTGTATTCGCAATGTAGGATGCGCATTGGGTAGTAATTTACCTAATAGAGGGTTTTCTTCGAGACAATTGACAAAGGATTCTTTATTGTATTGTTCGACTAAAGCTAATGCTTGTTGATGCATTTGTTGTAATTCGGAGTCATAAGGAGTGTATAATTCTCCCGCTAACATTTTTTCTTTTTCTGTTTTCATTCGTTATTCTTGAGTGAAGATAAAATTTGTTTTGTCTGAAAGATTCTCATTGAAAGAAAAACCTTCCCATGAAAAAGCTTTCAGGTCTTCAGGTTTTTCGATTTTATTTTTGATTATGAAACGTGTCATAGCACCGCGAGCCATTTTTGTATAAATGACGACAGTCGTCTGTTTTCCGTTTTTCCAGACTTTAAATTGCGGAGTAATAATGGTAACGGAAGATTCTATTTTTTTCCAATCGAATAATTGTTTCATTTCGCTACTTGCCAGATTGAACAAAATATTCCCGTTTTTTCTTATTTCCGATAAAAGCGGTTGTGTCAGTCGGGATTTCCAGTATTCGAACATGGAGTCTGTTCCGGTTTCGGGTAATGAGACATTGCCTTCTAATCGATATGGTTTGATGCCGTCTAAAGGGCGTAATAATCCGTAACAAAAGGACGTGATTCGTAAATGTTCTTGTGCATATAAAAATTCTTCACGAGTAAAGTCTTCCGGATTGATATTTTTGAATACGATTCCCGTATATGCAAGCAGAGCCTGCAATGTCGGTGTCTCTTCGGAGTGGAAGAGTCTGTATCGTTCATAGTTTTCCATAGCCAATCGGGAAGTAGTATGTAACATCCTTTTTAGCTCATCGGGAGAATATTCGGTTAGTTGCAGGATAATATCCGAAGCCTCTTTTCCGAATTTCGGAGTAGTAAGAGCCGGAGCTTTTATTCCGGTCGTGTCACACATTGTTTTGGCACAAGATAGAAGTGTCATCATAATCGTGTCGGTAAAATGTTTATTCAGTAAATGTAAAAGAAAAAATCGTATTATGGAAAAACTTCTTTTGGTATGGTTAATATATTATTGTGTATTTTGTTGGATTACAATTTTTTTTATCTTTGTGAAAGTTGAATTCGTCGTCAGTCGCTGATTAATACCATGTGCTTATAATAGGTCTATGAAAATCTCTCAAGTATATTTGATTTTTAGTGTATTCTTTATTATCGGTTTTGGAGAAGCTTATTCTATTTTAGACA
This sequence comes from Coprobacter fastidiosus, assembly GCF_982245605.1. Taxonomy (NCBI): domain Bacteria; kingdom Pseudomonadati; phylum Bacteroidota; class Bacteroidia; order Bacteroidales; family Barnesiellaceae; genus Coprobacter; species Coprobacter fastidiosus. Next base: position 82,597 of record NZ_CEVCIF010000001.1, read on the forward strand.
AATCTCGGTATTTGTTTCATACGTTTCCTGTATCTATCAATACACATCAAGCTGTTACGTCTATAACGAGAGACCGTCAGGGGAAAATGTGGATAACAACAGAAGATGATGTTATGAGTTTTGATGGATATTCTTTTGTGTCGTTTATTCGTAAAGTGGATAAACCGGAGAATGCCGACCGGATGATGTTTAATCGTATTATCCCTGATTATTGCGGTAATTTGTATTTATCCAGTAGATATGGTGGTCTGTTTCGGATGTCTGCTGACCAGCTTTGTTTTAAGAATTTGTTTAAAGGAAATGTTGCATTCCCATGCGAATCTTCTGATCATAAAATTTGGCTATTATATAATGAGCAACCTTTCGTGTTTGATCCTGCAACTGGTGAACTAATGAAAGTTTCCGGTATGGAACGGGAAAAAGGCAGTTGCTTGTATGTTTTTAATAATGAATTTTGGGCAGGTGGTATTGCCGGTGGAATATTCCGCTTTGATACCGATTCCCAGAGGTTTGTCCCTTTTTCTCAATTGTTTGTTAAAGATCTGATTCAGAGAATTGTGAGATATGGAGATTTTGTTTATGTTTTATCTGATCATAGTGGATTATTTAAATATGATATGTCGGGAATATTGGTACAACATTATCCTTTATCTCATGATGGCAAAACTTCTGTTTATACGAAGGATATGAATATAGATAGTCAGAATGTGATGTGGATTGGAGTACAAAACGGTCTTTTTTTGCTGGATCTTCAAAGCGGAGATGACTTTTTTTTACAGAATGATCCACATCAGTTATATTCGTTACCCTATAACTCTGTTTGGACTATATATACTAATGAAGATGGAGAGGTTTGGACTGGCACATACGGAGGAGGACTGGCATATTTTAATTATTCCGATTCTCATTATCGTTTTTTCACCCAGACGACCGAAATACCGTTAAGTTATAATATTGTCAGTTGTTTTGCCGAAGATCAAGATCATAATATTTGGATTGGAACAGAGGGGGGCGGTCTGAATCGGTTGGACAGGGAATCAGGACGTATTACTTACTATAAACATAATAGTAGGCCGGATAGTCCGGGAAGTAATTTAATAAAAAAGTTGTACTATCATCCTATTTATGGAAAACTGTATGCCGGGTTATATAGGGGAGGGCTGAATGAAATAGATCCACATACGGGTAAGGCGTTTCGTTACCGATTGCCTGACCCTTCAAAATCTTCCCGAAATTTGGACGTTTATGATTTTGAAGTTCTTAACGATAGTATTGTCTTAGTGATAGATAAAGAGAGGGGAGTGTTTTCTTGCAATATACGGCTTGGAACGACCCGCCCGTTGTTTCCTGATGAGAAATTGAAATTTTATAGTTTATATAAGACAAGAGACGGATTATTATGGTTAGCGGGACAGCAAGGTATTGTCGTGATTAATCCTAATAATCAAAAGATCGTAAAGCGCTATGATAAGTATTCTGAAAAGGGCCGGTTAAGTGGTAATAATGTATATACAATTTGTCAGACTGTTACAGGAGATGTTTGGATCGGTACGCGGGGCGATGGGGTGACAGTTATCAGTCCTCGAGGGAATGAGACTTATTATAATCGAAAAAACGGGCTTGATGCCGATATTGTGTATAGTATATTAGAGGATGCAGAGTTTCATGACCTTTGGTTAACAACTGATAAAGGCATGTTTCATTATGTAACGTCTTCAAAAGAGTTTGTTCGGTTTGATCTGCCTGATGCATTTGTCTCCGGATCTTTTTATCCGAATGCCCAATATAAAACGGCTTTAGGAGATTTGTTATTCGGACATACAAATGGTTTTTTGTGGATTGAACCTTCTCGAATAAAAGTAAATCGGAATAAAGCTTCAGTATATTTTACGGGGTTATATATTAATAATGTTAAGGTAGAGCCGAAAGAAAAAAAATCACCGTTAAAACAAGATATCTCAGTAGCCGACAAAATTGTGTTGGATGCTTCTGATACGAATATAGCTTTTAGTTTTGCATCGTCGAATTACCTTTATCCGTCCAGAAATCAGTTTGCATGTAGATTGAAAGGTTTCGATGACAATTGGAGGGTATTGGCTCCAGGGGAGTATAAGGCTTATTTTTCAGGATTATCTACCGGCCGGTATGTTTTTGAAGTGAAAGCAGCAAATAATAATGGGATATGGAATGATGCCGTTACTTCGGTAGTGGTGATCAAGAATCCGCCTGTATGGTTTACCTGGTATGCATTTGTTGCTTATTTCTCAGTTTTGGTTTTTCTGTTTTATTGGTTATGGCGCAATTCATCTCGTTTCCGGTATTTACTTTTGCAGTTGTCGAAAGAACAGGAACAACGGATGCGGATAGAACAAACAACTGAGCAAAAAGTCTCTTTTTTCACGAATATATCTCATGAACTACGAGCGCCTTTGAGTGTGGTTAATGATTTGATTATACGTTTACGTCCCGGTTTGAGGGATAATAAAGAGTCTGAAGAGCTGTTGGGACAAATGCAATCCCAGGTTATAAGGGTAAATAATTTGCTTGATCAGTTGTTGGATATACAAACGATTGAGGGTAATTCTTTAATTATTAACTGTTTTAAGGGGGATTCTGTCACTTTTTTTCGAAAACTGTGTTCTAATTATGAGAATGTAGCGACAGGATATAATATTTCTATAATATTTAAGTCCGCTTTTGCTTCTGCAACTTTTTTGTTTGATCCGCTTATATGGGAAAAGATAATAGGTAATTTATTTATTAATTTGGTTCGTTATCTCCCTTCCGGAAATGATTTGACTTTTTCTTTGGAAGAGCCTGATACCCGGCATTTGGAGCAAAGCGGTTATTCTACGTTAGATAGCAAGAGAAAAATATCTTTAAGAATTTCAGGAAATGGAGTATTGTTATCTTTAGATGAAGCAAACGCTTTGTTTTATAGGTTCTATTCAGAAGCAGGAAATACTATTTCGGGGATAAATGCCGAATCTCGTTTAGGTTTGTCTTTGGTTAAAGAATTACTGGCATTATTGCAGGGGAATATATTTTATACTTATGTGGAGAGAAAGCTTGAATTCAATATCGTTTTTCCTGTAGAGTCCGCTCAAATGTCGTCCGTAAATTCAGAAGACTTCGATTTATCTTCTTATACTTTTTCTTATACGGCTCATTTATTGTCCGGGTTATGTCCCCAAATAAACAAGGAGGAATCGGAAACGATAGAAAAGAAAAAATATTCGATATTAATTGTCGAAAGGGATGCCGTATTAAGGAGTTATTTGACGGATATTTTGTCTTCGAAGTTTTCGGTTATTGCAGCGAAAGACGGGAAGGGAGCTTTAGAGATAGCTTTGCGGGAGAGGATTTCTGTGATACTTACAGAGATCATGATTCCTATAATCGATGGTTTTGAACTATGTAGGCAATTGAAATCCAATCCTACAACATCAAATATACCGATCATTATTTTATCCTCACGTTTATCTGAAAAAGACAAATGGAAGGGTATGGACTCTGGGGCGGACTTATATATAGAAAAGCCATTCGATTCAGCGTTATTGATTCGGCAGATACAGAATTTGATTCGAACTCTTGAAACCCAACGAATGATTTCAGGAAAAACATTGGTACCTGTACCGACTCCCGTTTCGGTGGAATCTGCGGATAGTATTTTTTTGCAAAGAGCATTAGTGTTGATAGAGAAAAATATGGATGATCCGTCATATGATGTGGAAAATTTTGTTTTAGATATGGCAATGAGCCGTTCGTTGTTGTACAAAAAAATAAAACTGTTGACCGGACATTCTGTGAAAACGTTTATTTTAGAAATAAAGTTGAAACGAGCTGTACAGCTTTTGACCGATACGGATTTGAATATAAGTGAAATATCGGATCGAGTAGGCTTTACCGAATCTCGTTATTTCGGTACTTGTTTTAAAAAACGCTTTGGTATGACTCCGAGCGAGTTTATAAAGGAAAAGAGAAAAGCCGATAAATAACATCTGTTTATGTGCGGTATTTGTCCATAAAATGTTTAAAAAATGGTATAACTCCGTTTTTATACATCTTATAAATGTCTGTAAACCAATTCCTGTTTTTCGTACTTGATATTTGTATTGTCGGAATAGACCGATAAATAATATTAACCTTTAAATATTTTAGATTATGAAAAACAGATTACTGCTTCTTTCGGTTTTTTTATTAGCTGGAGTTATTTCTAAAGCCCAAAATTTAATTACGAATGGAGATTTTGAAAACTCGGATGGCTGGATAGTCGCTTCTCAAATGGTTAGAGGTGATGCCGCAATAGTAGATCATAGTCCTGATTTGCCGTTGGAAGATGGGGGAAGTAAGACTATGAGGCTTCATGGAAATTCAAATATTTTGACTACTGCCAAAACTTATTATAGAAGAGATGAAATAGCTGCTGCAGTAGAGAAACAGGTCTATACACTTACTTTCTGGGCAAAGGGAAAAAATGCAGAAATGGATATTTATCTTGCATTGGTAGGGAAAAATGCCGCAGGTGCGAATAAAGTTGATTTAGGAAATGGCGTGTTTACTATTCCGGCTGATGATGTATGGCGAAAATACACAAAAGTTTTAGATTACTCTTCCGGTAAAGTTATGGCCGGAACTGTAACTGATGTTTTAGAAGAAACGGAATGGGATTTTACTCAGCCTTTTACCTTTCGTATAGGTATTGCCGGTCCGCAAGATATGACGGGTAAAAATGCTTATGTTGCATTGGATAATGTGAGTATTGTTGCAGGAAATACTTCCGGTATAAAATCTTATAGCGACAATTGTGCTGGTGAAATATATGGTAGTTCTTCGGGAATTGTCGTGAACGGTATTGAAGGGAAAGTCTCTTTTTATACAGCAACAGGAAGTCTGGTAAAATCGTCATATGTTGATGGTTCTTCTTCGGTATTTGATTTGCCACAGGGGGTGTATTTGGTGCAGGTGAATGGGAATAAAGTGTATCGAGTTATACGTTAGGAAGGAGTCTTATAGATTAAAATCTAAAAGTGATGAGAAATAAATTATTATTGATTGCTGTTTTGTTAGGGGGATTATCATCTCTTTGGGCACAGGAGAATAAGTTGATGAATGCCGGATTTGAAGAAGGTACGGTAAAAACCAAACGTGGAGGGGTTGAGAATGGAGAATGGTATAAAAATAATTTGCCGAATTCATCGATAATGCCTGTTGTAAATGTTGCGTATGAAGGAGATAAATCTCTACGATTTGTTTGTAATGATAGGATCGATACTCGTTATAAAAATTTTGTAGCTCAGAAAGGTCTTCAATTAAGTCGAAAAAAAATAAAGGTGTCGTTTTATGCTCGGTCAGCTAAACCTGTAATACTGAATGTCTCTTTTGTCGGTTTTGCAGAAGGTAAAGGAAATAAATCGATTGCCGGTCGTGGTGAAAATGTCAATATAACGGGCGATAATGATTGGCATTTATACACCGTAGAAGTGGATTTGGGATCAGGAAAAATCGTTTCGGATAAGAAAACTCATAGTTTAAATTTTGATGAGCCTTTTGAATTGAGAATTGCTGTCGATGGGGGACAAGATTTCAGTCGTGCGAAATCTGTTTTTTATATTGATAACATTTCTGTAAATGAAAAAGTGTAGGTGTTAATTTTTTATTATAAAACTACCGGCTTATTCTTGTCTCATCTGATATTTGAAAGCTTGGGGATAGGTCTGAGCCGGTTCTAAGATATACATATATGCAAATACTTGTTTTGAAAAAAATATGTGTTTTGATAGCTTCTTTGTTACTATTTGCGAATAATACAATTGCTCAAAAAAACAGTATGAGCAAAATTATTGATGAAGCTTTCAAAAACGCAAGTTCTCAATATGCAGGATTAATAAACGAGATGTCTTCTACTCCGGGCCTTTTACCCCATTCTATTTTGCCGGACGGATCTTTACATCGGGTATCTCCGTCTTCTTGGGTAAGCGGTTTTTTCCCGGGATCTCTTTGGTATATTTATGAGTATACGGGAAACGTTACTGTTCGTAAAAATGCTGAGAAATTTACAACTTATCTGAAGACACAAAAAAATAATAACAAAACGCATGATATCGGTTTTATGCTTTATTGCAGCTATGGCAATAAATGGCGGTTATGCGGAAAGGATAAAGAAACAGAAGATGTCCTGTTGTCTGGAGCAAAGGCGTTAAGCTCTCGTTTTAATGTTCAAGTGGGTTGTACGCAATCTTGGGATACCGGTAAATGCGGTTGGAGTTTTCCGGTTATTATCGATAATATGATGAATTTGGAATTATTGATGTGGGCATATAAAACAAGTGGTGATCCGGTATTTAAGAATATTGCCGTCAGGCATGCCGATACGACCTTAAAAAACCATTTTAGAAAAGATAACAGTTCATATCATGTTGTCTCTTATAATCCTAAAACCGGAGCAGTAGAGAAAAAAGAGACGCATCAGGGATATAGTAACGAAAGTGCATGGGCGAGGGGACAAGCCTGGGGGCTATACGGCTATACGATGATGTATAGGGAGACCGGAAATAAGTCTTATCTCGAAATGGCCCGCAAGATCGCATCTTTTATCATTCGTCATAAAAATTTGCCTAAAGATAAAATTCCTTATTGGGACTTTGATGCACCTAATATTCCTCATGCATATCGAGATGTTTCGGCAGGTGCTATAATATGTTCGGCCCTAATAGAATTGAGTGGTTATGTAAAGGCAGATGAAGCTGATGAATATCTTGCTGTCGCCGAGACGCAATTGCGCGCTTTGGCTTCTCCGGCTTATACAGCCAAGCCGGGAACAAACAAATTCTTTATTCTGAAACATTCTGTCGGTTATTTGCCCGGGAATAGGGAAATAGATGTTCCTTTGAGCTATGCCGATTATTACTATCTCGAAGCTATGCTTCGTTTCAAAGATAGAGTATTAAAGAAATAACCTAATATATGTCAGGCCATGAAAATAAACGATTATTATTGTATCTATCTACTGTCATTATTACGAAAATGGCGGTTCGTATATATGTTTTTTCTTGTTTTGTTATCCTGTGTTTCTGTTTATGCTCAGCAAAACCGTAATATTTCGGGAAAAGTAATGGATGAGAAAGGGGAAATGCTGCCCGGTGTCAGTATTATGTTAAAGGGAACTTCCCGAGGAACGATGAGTGATGCGAATGGAGCTTTTTCTATTTCTGTGTCTTCTGATACTTCGGTTTTGATATTTTCGTTTGTCGGTTATGAATCTCAAGAAATCCCTGTGAAAAAAAATAAGCAGTTGCGGGTTATTATGACCGAAGATGTGCGTCAGTTGAATGAAGTCGTAGTAATGGGATATGGATCTTTTTCCCGGAAAGATGTGACCGGATCAGTTGCGAAAGTAGACATGGACGAGCTGTCAACCATTCCGGTATCTTCTTTTAGCGAGGCTTTGGAAGGTCGTGTTGCCGGTGTACAGATACAGGCCTCTGACGGGCAACCCGGAGAGACTCCCGGAATATTGATTCGTGGAAATAATTCCTTGACTCAAGATAATTCTCCGTTATATGTCGTAGACGGTTTCCCTATGGAAGATTTTGATGCGGCTTCGATAAGTAATGATGATATAGAATCCTTAAATATTTTGAAAGATGCTTCGGCTACGGCTATTTATGGAGCTCGGGCTGCTAATGGAGTTGTGGTCATAACGACAAAGAAAGGACGGAAAAGTCGCCCGATTATATCGTTCAGTGCATCGTTGGGATGGCAAGAAATCAGCAAACAGATGGAGATGATGTCTCCGTATGAGTTTGTTCGTTATAATCTCGAACTAAAGCCGGATATTACCGAGAGACGCTATTTGTCAGGATGCAATATGACTTTGGACGATTATAAAAATATGAAAGGGATAAATTGGCAAGATGAGATACAGAATGATTGTCCTTTGCTGATGACATATAACTTGAGTATAAGAGGCGGTAATGATCGTACGAAATATTCCGTTTCCGGTTCTACTTATAATCAGAATGGAGTTATTGATAATTCCGGATATGATCGATATACAGGACGAGTTTCTTTGGATCAACGAATAAATCGCTTTTTCTCTGCCGGATTAAATGCCGGATATACTGAAATGACAAAGTTCGGACAAAACCTGGCTACGGGTGATACTGAAAGCAATTCTACAACTTATTTGCTGTATCGTACGTGGGCATATAGGCCGGTAGGAACCGGAGGCAGCTTGGATATATTGGATGAAATTGTAGATGAGGATAACCTGTCGGCAACTGATGTACGGATCAATCCGGTACTCTCAAATGCGAATGAGTCGAGAAAGACCCGGTTAAAGGTCCTTACGACGAACGCTTATTTGGAAGCAAAACCACTTAGCGGATTGACTATTCGGATTACCGGTGCTTTAAATAAACGGATGCAACGGCGAGAAACCTTTAATAATTCGAAAACGACACAAGGAAGTCCTTTGAATAAATTGAATACAAGAGGCCAGTGGGGATCGGTTCTCAATGATGAACGTTCGGTGTGGAGTAATGAGAATACGGTAACTTATAATAAAACATTTTCTGGCGCTCATCATTTGAATGCAGTTGCCGGATTTTCGGTACAAGGAGGAAGGAACACGACTTACGGCTCGTCTGCAATTTTAGTGCCGAACGAAGAATTGGGAATCGATGGTTTAAGTGAGGGAACTCCTTACACGGTAACGTCGGATAATACGCATTATACTATGGCATCTTTTTTCGGACGTGTAAATTATAGTTTGTATTCGAGATATTTATTTACGTTTACATTCCGAGGTGACGGATCTTCTCGATTTGCACCCGGGAATCGGTGGGGATATTTTCCGTCAGGTGCATTTGCCTGGAATTTTTCAGAAGAACCGTTTATGAAAAGAGTCTCTTTTATTTCTACCGGTAAATTGAGAACAAGTTATGGAGAAACGGGCAATAACAGGGTTTCTGATTTTTCTTATTATCCTTCGATAGGATTGCCTATTGCGAGTTGTTACTCTTTCAATAACGGCACTCCAACACATGGCTTTATTCCTTCGGGTATTTCCAACTCCGAATTGAAGTGGGAAAGGACAGGTCAGTTCGATATTGGAGTAGATCTCGGATTTTTTAGAGATAGAGTACAACTGACGGTCGATTGGTATCAAAAAATTACCCGGGATTTGTTACTATTGGCAGATCTTCCTTATACAATGGGTTTTGAATCGGCCTATGAAAATGTCGGAAAAATGAGAAACCGAGGATTGGAAATATCTTTGAAAACCGTAAATGTTAAAACTCGGAATTTCCGTTGGGAAAGTGATTTCAACATAAGTTTTAATCGTAATAAAATATTGTCTCTTACCGGAAATCAACGCAATCTGTATTCTTTTGTTCCTTTGAATACGAACTTTAATAATTCTCCGCTGTATGTTGCGCAGGTGGGGCAACCGACGGGAATGTTTTTCGGATATGTGTTTGATGGAATTTATCAAGAAGAAGATTTTGACCAGCCTTCACCGGGGAAATATATTCTTAAGGATAATGTCCCGACCAACGGAAATGAACGGTCGGTGATACAACCGGGTGATATCAAATATCGGGACTTAAACGGCGATGGAGTTGTCAATACTTATGATCAGACAATTATCGGTCGGGGGCAACCGTTGCATACTGGAGGTTTTAATAATACATTTACATATAAAGGCTTTTCATTGGGAATATTCTTAAGTTGGTCTTATGGTAACGATGTTTATAACGCCAATCGTCTTTTTCTCGAAGGGAATACTCTGGTGGCTACAGATATAAATCAGTATAAAAGTTATGAAAACAGGTGGACTCCGGAAAATAGAAGTAATAAATATTTTCGGACAGGAGGACAAGGTCCTGCAGGGTATCATTCTTCTCGTGTTCTGGAAGATGGTTCTTATCTGCGGTTGCAGAATCTGACTTTCGGGTATAATTTTCCGCGGAAATGCTTGAAGAGGATATATCTCAGTTCTTTAAATTTGAGTTTTACAGCAAGAAACTTAGTGACATTTACGGGATATTCGGGGATGGATCCGTCTGTTTCTACAAGAAGCAGTATTTTGACACCTTCATTCGATTATTCGGCCTATCCTTCGGCTAAATCATTTATGTTCAGTTTGAAAACGACATTTTGAAACTTTAAATTTAGAATAGTATGAAATATAAATATTATATTCTTGTAGCCTGTCTTTCGGCTTTTTTATCATCATGTTCAGATTTTTTGGATACAGAGCCGGATGATTTTTTGTCGTTGACTTATTACGAAACGGAGGATCAGTTGGAATATGCATTAGCCGGTGTTTATGATATTTTGGGAAATACGGCTTTCTATGGTCAGCAGTATATCTGTCGTATGGGAAATGAGGCTGATGAAGGTTATTTTAACCGGGAAGAGGTAATGGAAGGTCCTCAAGTATATAATTTTTCTACTTCCGATAATATAGTACAAGGACTGTGGAAAATTTTGTATGATGGAATTAATCGAGCCAATCTTGTATTAGCGAGCCTTGAACAGAAACCTGCTGTCGATCCTTTATTGGCAGACCGGATAAAGGGCGAAACTCTTTTTTTGAGAGCATATTATTATTTTATTTTAGTAGAACATTGGGGCGATGTTCCTTTGATATTGTCTCCTACTGTTGATCTCAAAAATAAAGAAGTCGGGAGAACTCCTTCGGAAAAGGTATATGAACAGATTATCGGAGATATGGATTTGGCTGAAGATTTGGTTCAGTCGGCTACGGAAGCCGGATTCGGCGGTCGGGTCACGAAGTCTGCGGTACGAGGTATTTTAGCTCGGGTTTGTCTGCGTATGGCCGGTAATCCGTTAAATGATGAAAGTCGTTATGCCGAAGCTCGTTCGTGGGCAAAAAAAGTAATAGACGATACAGAATCAGGTCATCGTTTACATCCGGATTATAGTCAGGTATTCATCAATTATGCACAGGATAAATATGACATAAAAGAGAGTATTTGGGAAGTGGAGTTTTGGGGTAATGCCCAAAATTCTTATCGTGAGACGGGGCGTGTCGGAGCTTGGCTGGGTTTGCGTAGTGAGAGCGAGGAAATAGGGTTGGCCTATGGGCATATAAGTGCTACAGCATATCTTTACCGTTTATATGATACGGGTGATTTGCGAAGAGATTGGGCAATCGCACCTTATACATACGGTAAGGACGGCTCTCATATTCCGCGTCCGGAAGCCGTAGGTTTTGATGCGTGGAAACGTTATTGCGGTAAATGGCGTCGGGAATATGAGACTGTTTATCCGAGAGCGAATAATGCTACTTCACAAAACTTTCCGTTGTTGCGTTATTCTGATGTCTTATTAATGTTTGCTGAAGCAGATAATGCTGTAAATCATGGCCCGACTCAGGAGGCTTATAATGCTATAAATCTTGTGCGTCGCAGGGCTTTCGGGTTATTGGATGTAAACGGTAAAACCGATCTGACACAACCGGAATCCTGTGATTTATCAGGACTCAATGAGACATCTTTCCAAGAGGAAATTATGAATGAACGTTCTCGGGAGCTATGTTTTGAGGCATTGCGAAAACAAGATCTTATCCGATGGGGTAAGCTTGTCGAAAATATGAAAAATATAGAAAATTTGATCGATATGGAATATAGCGGGCAATTTTTTGTATTAGCTTTCCGGAATGTATCACAAAGGCATCTTTTGTTCCCTATTCCGGCACGAGAAATGATTTTAAATAAAAAGTTGACTCAAAATCCTCAATGGTAATGGAAAAAATAAGTATAAATCTAAAAGAGATATTTAGAGCCTCTGTATATATCGGTTCATTGTTTTGGGGGCTGATTGGGGTAACTGCTTGTGATCCTCAGATGGAATTGAGCGGTGATGTAGAAGATTTTACGGTTACATTGCTTACGCCTAAAATAAAGGCCGGCGAACAGGCTGTATTTGAGTTTACCGGAGATCCTGATATTATTTCTGTATTTACCGGTGAAGTATATAGCGAATATTCTTGTCGAGAACATCGTATATTGGAGAGTGGAGATTATAATCTGTCTTTCAGTACAGCGACTAAGTATGGAGTCCAGGAGAATCATTTTTCGATATTGATTTCATCAGACTTTAACGGAAACTATTCGGATATATCACATGTGAAAGCTGCTACATGGACTGATATAACCGATCGTTTTACGATAGCTACGGGTAATACGAACGGGACTTATGTCAATTCGGGAACTTTAAAGATGAATGAATTTATGGAAGAAGGTAAACCTGTATATATAGGATTACGCTATGTTAATCAGGCTACGGCGATAGCCGGAGCTTGTCGAACATGGTATGTTCGGGGTTTCCAGTTATCGACGGAGACTAATTTATTCGGAGAACAAGTTATTGCTGATATGTCATCAGCAGGGTTTTCATTAGTTGATGCCGGAATTGGGGGAGCTTGCCGTTCGACGATTTTATCGGTTATAACATTGCTTGGACCGGCAGGTACTTCATCGCAGGAAGCAAGTGAGAATTGGATGATAACAAAACCTTTAGTTCGCCAATCGCAGATAGATTTAGGTCCGGATCGTCCTACACCGTTGAAAGGCATGACCGAGCAACGTTTGTCGGAGTATAAGTATATTTATAAAGAACCGGGTAAGTATAGAGTGACTTTTGTCGCAACTAATGCCAATGCCGACCGTTCTCAAACTGTTGTGAGAGAAGTAGAAATTGAAGTAGAACCTTAAAATCAGACTACTATGAGTATGAATACCATGATAAAAAAAGGTTTTTGTTTAGTATTTGCGTTCTGTTTACCGTTGTCTATATTGGCTTTGGATTTAAACGATTTACGTCTTAATTGGTATAATGAGTTGACCGGGTATCCCTATGATCCGGAAGTAATAGAAATTAAAAATAAAATTACCAGTTTGACTTCGGCCGGAAAAAAGCAGTGGGATGCGATGATTAAAGATTCCGGCAGATCTCGGTTATGGAACGATCTTTCATATGGCAGTTCTGCCGATATAACTGAATCGTATGATCGGTTGCAGAGCATGGCTCTGGCTTATAATTTGGACGGATCGGACTTGTATCGGAATGAGCAATTGAAATCGGACATTCTTTCGGCTTTGGAATGGATGTATATGAATCAGTATAACGAAAGTACCAATGATTCGGGACAAAATTGGTGGGATTATAAAATCGGAGCTCCTCTCAGGTTGAATAATGTCATTGTTTTGATGTATGATAATATGCCTTCCGATTTACGGAACAAGTATTTGCTTCCGGTATTTCATTTTTGTCCGGATGTAGGACATTACACAGGTGCTAATCTGGCGTGGATAGCGACGGTTATTGCTGTACGGGGCATTATTTCCGGTAATGAAACGGATGTTATTTATGCTCGTAATAGTCTGAATCCTTTGTTTGATTATGTAACTCAAGGTGACGGGTTTTATGAAGACGGTTCGTTTATACAGCACGAACGTCATCCGTACACAGGTGGTTACGGAACATCGTTGTTAGCTACTTTAACCGACTTGATGATATTATATCATGGTTCTTCTATCGATTTTTCTGAAGAGAATAGAAATGTGGTTTCCGAATGGATATGGAGAGCTTTTGAGCCTCTTGTATTTCGGGGAGGCATGATGTCTATGGTAAGAGGGCGGGAGATTGCCCGATCTGCTACTACAGACCATAAAAGGGGACGTTCATTGGTACAGATTCTGATGCGGTTGCGGTATTTACTTCCTGAAGAGAGTTCTTTGAGGATTGCTTCTTTGGTAAAAGACTGGTTGATTTCTGATAAAACTTTTTCGGATTATTATGCGTACATGAATTCTATTCGAGCGATTAAAGAAACAAAAGCGTTGATAGAAAATACCGATATTCCTGTACGGGAAGTTTACGAAGTTTATCGTCAATTTCCCTGTATGGACAGAGCAGTGCAGCATCGTCCGACGTATGCGGTAGGAATATCCATGTATTCTTCCCGTATATATAATTATGAGAATACCAATCGTGAGAATATCAGAGGATGGCATAATGCCGATGGTGCAGTTTATCTATATACTCCGGATCAGAACCATTATGAGGGAAATTTTTGGGCAACCGTAAATCCGTATCGTATATCAGGAACGACTGTGGCCGAAAATTCTACGGCAAAGGCTAAAACTTTGTCTGAAAAATCATGGGTAGGAGGAGTCGGTATTTCCGGAAAATATGGTTGTTCCGGCATGTTCTATGAATCGAAAGATCCGGTGGTGAGTGCTAAAAAATCATGGTTTATGTTTGATGATGAGCTGGTCGCATTAGGTGCCGGCATTACAAATAAAAGTCAGGTGAATGTGTGTACTTATATCGATCAGCGAAAATTGGTCTCGGATAACCGGAATGTTTTTACAGTAGACGGTGTAAAACAAAATGCATTATTCGGATCGGATACAGCTCCGTTGAATTTGACCGGTGTTACTTGGGCGCATTTGTCCGGAAAGTATTCCGGAATGGAAGTCGGTTATTATTTCCCGGAATTTATGGATTTGAAAGCAATACGGCAACAACAAACAGGATCATGGAGAGATATAAATGAAGGTGGTAGTACGGCGGTACAGAAAGATTATTATTTGACTTTATGGAAAGAGCATGGGAATTGTTCGGATGATACTGATTCGGATGAAAATCGTTATAGTTATGTATTGATCCCGTCGTGTACTACTTCTCAGTTAAAAAATTACTGTTCCGATCCTGATATAAAAATATTGAGCAATACGTCATCCGTACAAGCAGTAATGGAAAAAACATTGGGGATAGTAGGCGCGAATTTTTGGAATAATTCGACTTCTCAATATGTCGCTGTAGATGGTGTCCCTTTTTTATATTGTGATAAAAAGGCGTCGGTTATGGTACGTGAAGGAAAGAACGAGATTGAGGTTTCCGTGTCAGATCCGACAATGTTGAATACCGATGAAATTATGATAAGATTGGTCTCTTTGGCTGCCGGATCGATCATAAGAAAAGATGAGCGGGTAACTGTTCTTTCTTATGAACCTTTGGTTTTGAGTTTTAATGTAAAAGATTTATCGGGGAGAGGGTTGAATGCCGTTTTTCAAAAAAAAGAGCTTTCATCTGTCGAACGGATACAGACCGACACGGTTTCTTTTGACCTGAAGTATGTTTCTGAAAAAGGGGATATAAATCTTTCGGTATATTCTCCTAAAGAACAAAAAGCTCTATTTAGAGTTACGGATATGAACGGGAGATTATTTGTCGAGCGGGAACTGTCTCTTGTTTCCGGAATGGAAAATTATTATCTCCCTTCGAAGTTTTTCTCTTCAGGGTGTTATCTGCTTTCATTGATTTTATCGGACAGAGTTATCAGTAAAAAATTTATCCGATAGGGAAACTATAAACTATTATAAAATAAGAAGTTTATGAGTCGATTTATTTTATTATGTATAACCGGTATTTTGTCTTTTTCTGTTGTTCATGCAGAATTGAAACTCGCATCTCTGTTTTCTGATAATATGGTTATTCAGAGAGATTCCTATGTGCCGGTATGGGGTTTTGCAGATCCGATGACCGAAGTTGCGGTACGGGGATCTTGGTGCAAACAGTGGAGTAGGGTAACTTCTGATTCGGCGGGTAAATGGAAAGTATATATAAAGACGCCTCCTGCCGGAGGTCCATTTTCTATTTGGTGTAAAAGTAAATCCGATAAGGCAGAAGTACGTAATGTCCTTTCGGGTGAAGTGTGGTTATGTGGCGGTCAGTCGAATATGGAAATGACGGTCAGAGGAAGTTTAAACCAACCAGTTCTACATGCAAATGATATTCTTATGGATGCTGATAATGAGCAAATTAGGCTAATGCGTATAGCTCGTAATGCACAGTTGATCCCTCAAGACACTTGTAGAGGACAATGGAAAACGGCATCTTCCGTATCGATTAGGTATTTTAGTCTTATCGGTTATTTGTTTGCAAAAACTTTACAAAAACAACTTAAAGTTCCGGTAGGAATGATTGAAACTTCTTGGGGCGGTTCAGCAATACAGCCGTGGATGAGTAGGGAGTGCTTAGAATCAATGAATATTTCTGTCCCGAATGATTTCCGTAATTTTAAAGTGCATCGTAGAGCACCCTCTTCTTTATATAATGGAATGGTTGCTCCGATTGCCGGTTTCGGAATACGGGGTTTTCTGTGGTATCAGGGTGAATCAAATGTAGGAGATACGGATTTGTATAGAAGATTACTTCCTGAAATGGTAAAGGATTGGCGTAAATCATGGAATAACGATACTTTACCTTTTTATTATGTTCAGGTTGCTCCGTATGATTATCCGAATGGGAATGGTGCATTGCTACGAGAGGCGCAGTTGAAAGCGTATAAGGATATTCCGTATAGCGGTATGGTTGTCATTACAGATGCCGGAATCGAAAAGTGCATTCATCCGTCAAATAAATCTATTGTGGCAAAAAGGTTGATCTATTGGGCGATGAATAGGACATACGGGAAACGTGCTATAGCTTGTGATTTCCCGGAACTGGATTCTTATGTTGTAAAGGATGGAAAAATGCTACTTCAGTTTAAAAATGCTCCGAACGGGCTGACATCGTATAATAAACCGATTACGCTTTTTGAGGTTGCTGGAGAGGATAGGGTATTTTATCCTGCAAAAGCTGTAATTGGTAAAGAAAAGGGGATTGTCGTTTGGAACGATCAAGTAAAGAATCCTGTCGCAGTGCGTTATGGATTTAGAAGTTGGATTAAAGGGGAACTTTATAGTACAGAAGGGATTCCTGTCCCTTCATTTCGGACAGATAATTGGAATGTTGAATAATTTAATATAGAGAAGAGTATGGGAAAAAATAAAATATCACGGCGAAGTTTTGTAAAGCAATTGGGTTTAATGGGTGTTGCCGTATCGGGTATTGCGTCTGTTTCTGCTGCGTTACCGATTAATTCAGAGGATAGAGAAAAAATATCTTTAAGAAAACGTTCTGTTCCTATATCAAAGGGTTGGGATGTAATTGTCGTTGGAGGAGGACCTTCGGGTTGCACTGCTGCTATTGCTGCAGCAAGAGAAGGTGCGAAAACGCTTTTGATCGAATCTACCGGAATGCTGGGTGGCATGGGTACTGCCGGACTGATGAATGCATGGTGTCCTTTTACCGACGGTGAGAAAATTATTTATAACGGATTGGCTGAAAAAGTAATGAGGGCGGCTAAAAAAGGTGTACCTCACGTCCCAGAAAACAGTTATAACTGGTTACCGATAAATACCGAGCAATTGAAAAGGGTATATGATGAAATGGTTTTGAGTTCAGGAGCTTCTGTATTGTTATTTACTCAGTTATCTGCTGTGGAAATGAAAAATGACGAAACGATAGATTCGATTATCGTGTCGAATAAAGCCGGACTGACGGCATATAAAGCGAAAGTATATATCGATTGTACTGGAGATGGAGATATGGCAGCCTGGGCCGGTGCAGATTTTCTGCATGGAGATGAGTCGGAGAAAGTACAATCTGCGACACTCTGTTTTTCTATGGCGAATGTAAATCAACAAAATTATAATAAAGCCCGCTATACGATAGAAGGTGCCAAACCGCAAAGCCCTATCCATAAAATTTTGGCTTCGGGTAAGTATCCTTTGATCCCTGATTCTCATTTTAATGTAAAAATGTCTGCACCCTCTTTTTTGATGTTCAATGCAGGACATATACAGGTGAATAGTACTGATCCTTTAGATCTTTCGGATGCAATGATACGAGGGCGGCAGCTGGTGAAACAAATGGATGAAGGGCTACATGAGTTTGCTCCGGAAATTTTCGGAGATTCTTATCTTTCGGCAACAGGATCGTTATTAGGCTTGAGAGAAAGCCGCCGTATTGTGGGCGATTATTTATTCACAATAGATGATTGGCTGGCACGGAGATCTTTTGATGACGAAATAGGACGGAATTGCTATTATATCGATGTCCATAAAAAGAATAAGAAAAAACGTTATCCTCGTTATTCCAAAGGGGAATCTCACGGTATTCCGTATCGTTGCCTTACTCCTAAGAAATTGAAAAATGTTTTGGTAGCAGGCCGTTGTATATCTACAGATGAATATGCTTTTGGCAGTTTGCGGGTTATGCCGGCTTGCTTGGTGACTGGTGAAGCTGCCGGATTGGCTGGGGCTTTGGCTGTTCGTTCCGAAAAACCGGATGTGCATGAAGTTGATGTAACTTTATTGCGGAAACGTTTAAAAGAGGAAGGACAGAATATACGGTAATCAGACATAAAAATAGAGTTTATAAAATTGTATTATGAGAATTTTTGAAAATTGATATACATGGGAGGTTGCCCGTATAAAATATTGTCTGTTTTTTTCTTCTTTCTCTTCAATATGGTGTATGCTGAAGATATACAAATTTGTAAGAAGAATTTAATAGAATGGCATACGAATTCATTATATGAAGATGAAAAAATAGTATCTGAGATTATTCAGTTGACAGATAACGGTTCGTATATTGATCAATCTGTTAAAGAATTATACTTGAACATTCTTTTACCTTGTGATACGATAGAGCATTGGGTCGTTTCGCAGTTGCCGGATGGAAGTTGGCCGGATATAAATTATGAAGATCGAAGTGCAAGTCTTTGGCTCCCGTCTTTTCATGTAATTCGTCTTTTTCATTTAGCAAAAAGCTATTGTGCTGTAAAATCAGGTTTATATCGTCACGATAAGGTGCTAAAAGTGTTTTTATCGGGATTGAACTATTGGTGTAATTACGACAATTGTTCTACAAATTGGTGGTTTACCGATATCGGAATTAATAAAATACTCGGACCAGCATTGTTGATGATGGAAGATCATTTACCCGAGGATTTAAGAAGTAAAGCACTTGAACAGTTGAGCCGTTCTCGTATAGGCAAGACCGGACAAAATAAAGTGTGGTTAGCAGGAAATGTTATCTATAAAGCGTTATTCGAGAAAAATAAAGATGAATTGGAGTTGGCCCGTAATGTAATTGTTTCGGAGATATATTTGACGATGGGGGAAGGAATACAACCTGATTATTCATATCATTTGCACGGTCCTCAGCTTCAGTTTGGAAACTATGGTCTTGCTTATGCCTTGAATATGACATATTGGGCTTGTATTTTTCGAGATACAAAATTTTCTTTTGCAGAGAAACAGATTAGGATATTGGGGGATTACTTGTTAAAAGGTTTAAATGGTGTTGTATGGAACGGTAGAATGGATTTTAGTGCTTGTGGTCGCCAACTGTTTAAAAATGTTCAAAGAGGAAAGGCCTTGGCATTAGTACAGGCTTTGTACGATATTTCTCATGTCGATTGTATGAGGGCTTGTCGATATAAAGAATCGTGCAGATCTATTCTTACTGAAGGTCGAGATTGTGACTCTTTCGGGACTTGTGCTTTTTATCGGTCTGACATGCTGGTTAGTAAAACCTCAAAAGCTTATATCTCCGTGAGATTTTCATCTCCTCGTGTTATTGCTACGGAGACAGGTAATAAAGAGAATTTGAAGGGATATTATTTAGGGGACGGTGTGACGGCTTTAATGCGAGACGGAAAAGAATATGAGAATATTTTTCCGGTGTGGGACTGGCATTGCCTTCCGGGTATTACTGCTCCTGCAAATTATAGAGATTTGCCTTTATTGGGATGGGAAGGTTATCGTAATGGAAATGCTTTTTCAGGAGTGATAGCTGATGGAGAAAACGGTATTGCCGCTTTTTCTCTCGATCGTGACGGGATAACCGGGAAAAAGGGGTATTTTTTGTTCGGAGATTTGCTTGTATGTTTGGGAAATGGTTTAAGAAGTTCTAAGGGCGATTCTTTACAGACAACGATAAACCAAACGTATTATGCCGGTAATTGTACCATAAACTTTGAAGGGAAAACATCTGTTCTGAAAGATGATATTTTTGAGTTGCCTCCAGAAAGTAGCTGTCTGGTTAGCCATGGTGGTTGGGATTATTGTATTCTTCCGGGACAAAAAGGACGTATTTTTGTAAAAAAGAGTTTTGGTAGTTGGCATGAAATAGCAGCATTTTACGATATGTCCGAACAGTCTGCAAAAATATTTACTTGTGTTTTAGATAATCATCAGGGATGTTATGCTTATATGGTAACACCTTCTGATAAAAGTAGTCGGAAGGCTTTTTTGTCAGTGGATATTTTAAGCCGGACAGAAGAGTGCCAAGCTGTAAAACAAAAAAACAATAATCTCATATCAGCTATATTTTATAAACCGGGTTTGCTTCATCTCGATGCTTATTGCGATTTTATTGCAGTAACTCCGGCGTTATTTATACTCCGGCCTTATAAAGATGGTTGGAAAATAACGATGTCCGATCCTACGCAGCAATTAAAAACGATAGTTTTTGAAATTTCCGGAGAATATTCAGGAGGAGTTTATATCCCGGAAGAAAATCGTACTCGTTTTACTGTCAGCTGTCCTCAAGGTAAATATGCAGGTTCAGGAATTTCTGTTACGTTATAGTTTGGATTAAGAGTTTTGTCATCTAAATTTCTGGCAAAAAAATTCTCAAAGTTGATGCGGGTAAATTTAACAAGCTATTTCTATCAGACCTGAAAAAAATCCTTTTGTCTGTTCTCCGGTGCGGATAGGCAGACAAAAGGATATCATCAAATTATAGGTAGATGGAAAAGCTTTTTCAGTCGGGTGTAATACCTTGTTTCTTTAATAGTTCGAGTCCCAAATCTTTTAGTTTATATTTTTGTATTTTTCCGCTACCGGTTAATGGGAATTGGTCTATAAAGAAAATATATTTAGGTATTTTATGTCGTGAAATTTTCCCTTTACAGAAGTCTTTTACATCGCAGTCATGCAGGCTTTCGCCCTCTTTCAGTATAATGAATGCTCCGACTTCTTCTCCGTATTTCTTTGAGGGCACGGCAGCAACTTGTACGTCTTTAATTTGCGGGATCTGATACAAGAATTCTTCAATTTCGCGTGGATATATATTCTCTCCGCCTCGAATAATCATATCTTTGATACGTCCGGTAATTTTGTAGTTGCCCTCAGGAGTTTTTATTCCCAGATCCCCGGAATGCAAAAAGCCGTTTTTATCGATAATGGCGGCTGTGGCCTCCGGCATTTTGTAATATCCTTTCATGATATTGTATCCTCGGCAACACATTTCACCCTGCACACCTACCGGACATTCTTCGAGAGTTTCCGGATCTATTACACGCACTTCTACTCCGGGAAGATCGCTTCCTACTGTCGATGCTCTGACTTCGACCGGATCATCGACCTTACTTTGAGTCATGCCCGGCGATGTTTCAGTCAGTCCGTAAACACTTGTGATTTCTTTCATGTACATTTTGTCCATTACTTCCCGCATAAGCCATTCGGGACACAGAGATCCTGCCATAATTCCCGTGCGTAGAGATGAAAGGTCGAACATGCTGAACATCGGGTGATTCAATTCGGCAATAAACATAGTCGGGACGCCGTATAGTGCAGTGCATCGTTCTTTATGAACCGAAGCCAGTACGACAAGCGGATCGAATCGTTCAAGCATTACGGCACATCCTCCATTGGTGATGATTGCCATGATGCCGAGTACGATACCGAAACAATGGAAAAGGGGAACGGGAAGGCATACTCGATCGTTCTCTGTAAATTTCATGCATTGTCCTATACAATATCCGTTGTTCGTGATATTGTGATGAGTAAGCATTACTCCTTTTGGGAAACCTGTAGTCCCCGAAGTATATTGCATATTCACTACATCATAACAGTTGAATTTCTGTTTTTGAACTTCTAACTTTTCATCGGTTATGGTATTTCCTAATAAAAGAAGTTCTGCTGTATTGTACATGCCCCGATGTTTTTCCTGTCCGATATAAACGACATTGCGCATATAGGGGAACTTATTACTTTTCAAATGTCCTCGTTGTGAGGTTTTCAATTCGGGGAGCATTGTGTAGGTCATGTCGACGTAATCGCTGTCGAATGTACCGTTGGATATGCATAATGTGTGAATATCTGCATTTTCTACTAGATATTCCAGCTCATGTTGCTTGTAGTTCGTATTTACAGTAACCAGAATTGCACCGATCTTGGCAGAAGCAAACAGGAATGTGAGCCAATCGGGTACGTTCGTCGCCCAAATACCGACTTTGGAGTCTTTTTCGACTCCTATGGCCATCATCCCTTTGGCAAGATTATTTACACGTTTGTTGAATTCTGAGTAAGTAAAACGCAAGTCTCGGTCCGAGTAAACGATAAATTCTTTATCAGGTGTTTTTTCTGCCCAATATTCGAGAAAATCTCCTAATGTTTTTTCAAATAATTGCATAGTCTGGAATTTTAGCGGTTTTTAGGCAGGAACATAAACTACAGCGAGAATACTGGCTGTTTGGTTGTTATAGGCATGTACGTGGTGAGGTACGATAGAGTCGTAATAAATGCTATCACCTTTTTTCAGGACATATGTTTCGTTACCGTAATTGATTTCAATTTCTCCGTTTGCGACTATAATAAATTCTTCTCCTTCATGTGAGGACATTTCATATTCGTTTGCCGGGGCTGGAGCTATGTTTATAAAAAAAGGCTCCATGTGGCGGTTCGATTTCGATTTTGACAAAGAATAATATTCCATGTGCCTGGATGCATTCGGAGTATTTGTAGAGAAACTAATACTTTTTTCCTTTTGCATATTCCGACATATAACAGGTCCGAGCTCTTCCTGATCATCAAGGAATGTTCCTAACCGTACCCCCATAGCTCGAGCTATTTTTAATAGCGGGGCAAGTGCCGGTAAATCGATATCTTCTTCTATTCGTGTAACCTGTTCTTCGCTTAATCCGGCTTGTTCGGCTACCTCTTTACGGCTCATATTCTTATTTTCCCGAATCGTTTGTATTTTGTAACCTACGGTCTTGTTGTTTTTCATAACTTACTATTATATTGTATGTTTTTGTGATGCAATTTGCAATAATATGAAATAATTATTGGCAAAAATAAGAAAAACTTTAATTTGAATGAAAGAATATACGAAATTTTTCCGAAATAAATTACTGAAAATCGTTTTATCGAGTTTTTTATTTTTCGGATTTGATGTTTGGAAAAATATGATTGCTGATATTTTATATTGAAATTAATTAAGTAAGTAGTATATTTGTAGTGTATAAATATTTATTATGCAGAAATAAATCAAATATTTTAATAAATAAAAAAATGAAAGTAGTAAATTTATGTGTATCATTATTGGTACTCTCTTTTGTCGTAGCGTGTCAGCCCAAAACGACAACCTCTGATCAGATCACAGATGAAGTGTATCAGGTAGATAGTTTGTTGGTTTTGCAAGACTCCTTGATCGGTGATACGGTGGAGGTTGAAGGTTTTTGTGTCGATATCTGCGGGCATGGCGGTTCTCATATTACTTTGATGGGAAGCGATACGACTCAGATTGTCAATGTAGAGGCCGGATCTCAAATCGGTTCGTTCAGCAATGATCTGAGAAATAACAACGTTCGTGTAAAAGTCGTTATTAATGAACAACGAGTGGATGAAGCTTTTCTTTCTGATTGGGAGCACCGTTTAGATGAAAGTTTGAAGACTCCGCAAGGTAATCCTGAGGCGGTAGCAATGTTGAAACAGCAAATTGCCGAAATTCGGGCAGCAATAGCGGAACGTGCCGAAAAAGAAAACAAGAATTATTATAGTCAGTATCATATCGTTGCTTCAGAATATGCCGTCCAATAATTTTTCTGCTAAGATACGCAAATGGTTTCGGGTCATTCATCGGGATCTTTCCTTTATTTTTGCCGGGATAATAATTGTTTATGCGGTTTCAGGTATTGCATTGAACCATAAACGTGATTTTAATTCGGATTATCGGATTTCTCGTTCTGAAATTATGTTGAAGGGCGATTTCCCGAAACAGGAAAAAGTGTCGAAAGAGGAGACTTTGGCTTTACTTGAGCAAGTCGGGGAAGAGAATGCTTATATGAAACACTATTATTTCGGGGATCAGCAAATGAAAGTCTTTTTGAAAGGTGGCTCTTCTTTGGAGGTCGATATGAATACCGGTAAAGCTTTATATGAGTCGGTAAAAAAACGTCCGATATTGAGTGCTTTCAACCGTTTGCATTATAATCCGATGCGTTGGTGGACATGGTTCTCCGATGTGTTTGCCGTATCTCTGATTATCATAACGATTACCGGATTGTTTATGAATAAAGGAAATAAGGGCATTATCGGACGAGGAGGAATCGAATTTATAATAGGAATCTTGATTCCCGTTTTGTTCCTGATTTATTTAAGCTGATATAGACTTGATATTATAAAAAAACGTTCGTTTATTGAAACGAACGTTTTTTTATAATAGGGAAAAATATTAGTTGGCTTTCTGAACTACCGGTATGCGGAAAAGTTCAACGTCACCGCCTTTTAATACAACATCTAATTTACGGTCCGCTCCTGTGGTATTAGCAGATTTGGGGGATATAACAACATTCCCGTATATTCCGTAACTTGCATTTAACCAAGATTCTTCTTCTGTTATGGGATTTGATGTTCCGGCAGTACAAATTGCTACATCGATGCTTCCGTTTGCGTCGATACCGTATTCAACTCTGCTTGTGCTGATGTCGCTAGCATTGAAACTCAATAATGTATTGTTTGCGATTGTTGTTTCCCAATTTGCATCCCAAACCGTGATTTCTGTTGCAGGCATAGGATTTTGCATGATGGAAATGCTCACAGGTTCTGCTGTTCCTGCGCTGATATTTAATGTTATATTTCTCATCATACTGGTTTCATTTGCTTGGGTAAATTTGATTTCGACTGTTTCTCCACTGCGTCCGCTAGTCTTGTTGATACTATACCAGGGTGTATAAGTTCCATCTTCAGGGTCGTTCCAATCTTCTACGGTCATGTTCCAACGTCCGGCATTTGTTTTAATAACGAAACTGAATGGAGCTCCGTCTTTATAAGGTGTGGTATAAGTATACATGTTATTTTCCATGGGGACACCCGATAAAGTGATCGTATTTTGAGTATCAGTTCCCAATTGGGTTATTGTAAATTCAACGGGTTCTGCACCGGGTACGGTAATTTTGAATGTCGCCGTTCTGTCGTCACTTTCCGTATGAATGCCGGCTTTTACTGAGATGGTCGTATTATTCAATACTTTGGCAGTACACCAAGAACCGTTATTTTCGACAGCTTCTACCTTGATCAATTCTGCGGGAGCATTTGTCGTGATGTGAACGACCGTATCGACTAATTGGTCGGTAGGAAGTTCCAGTAAAGCATCGTCTTCGGATGCTAAAGACAGAGTGTAGTTTACTTCTTCTCCCTTTTTGTCATCATCGTCATCTGAACAACTGTTCAATGTAAATGAAAATGTTACTGTTAATAAAGCGAT
The DNA here is from genome assembly GCF_982245605.1 of Coprobacter fastidiosus. Taxonomy (NCBI): domain Bacteria; kingdom Pseudomonadati; phylum Bacteroidota; class Bacteroidia; order Bacteroidales; family Barnesiellaceae; genus Coprobacter; species Coprobacter fastidiosus. The sequence continues at coordinate 108,025 of NZ_CEVCIF010000001.1, forward strand.
GGCTAAGAATTTCAGATCAGTAATTTTCATAGATCATTTATTATTTAGTTAGTAAATAGGGGAAGCGGCGGTTACCGCTTCCCATTAGTTATTATTTGTCAAACAATTTTTGAATAACTGTGATCTGGTAATCATAGTATGCTCTTGTACGAGCATCTCCTGTACCCCTCTTTGCTTTGTACAGATTTAATATGTTTTTCAAAGTTGCGGTAATAATCGGACGACCGACACCTGCGGATAATTTTGCAGGGGTCATATTATGCCGGGCATAAGATTGTTCTTCTTTATGAAAACTGCATTTATCGTGTTGTTTACAAAAAGCGTTGCTCTCTTTTGCTACCGAATCCATCATTTTTTTCAACTCTTGTTCCGGATCAGCCAATCCACCCATTAATCCTTTGTTCATAGACGGGTCGAGGTTGGAGTATTTCATCAATGCTGCAACTGCGGCATTTTGAAGATTCATGTCTTCCTGAGTCAGGGATTTTGATTTAATCGTATTTACGAATATCGCATTTGTCGCATCTTTCAGATACTCATCTAATGTATATAGATTTTCTTGTCCTGAACGTTCTCCTTCATAAACGCTTCCCATGATTCCAGGACCTAAGATTCTCCCTACAATAGAGTATTGGAAATTGTCATAGAGGTTAGATTCCAATCCGGTAATTCTCATTATGTTTTCAGGAAGAAGCCATTTCCGGCAATTCAGCGCTTGGTCTGTGAGCCATATCATCGCTTTTTTCTGTTTATCTTTTGTAATATACCGTTTTGCATAATTGCTTTCTCCGTCTTGTACGATATCTTTATATTCCACTCCTCCGAGGTAAGGCATTACGTGAGTCAAATATCTCATGTATTGACTTACACAGGCCAGATACATTTCTTGTATATCATCGTAGTTTTTATTTTCTTGCGCAAACCATTTATCGATATTCGAAATAATATATTTCAAATTTTCGATGCCGTAGTTGCTGGCTTTGATATGATCATTTCCCAAATCTTCAGTTTGGTCGGTAGGGTCTTCATTGAGAAATAGCTGCTGTGCTCCGAATTCATACATCGGATCTCCTTTTTTATCTGTGATGATTTTATTCAGGTAAGGATATTCATCTTCTGCAGTTTTTGCATCTTTGAAGATACGATACCCCCAATTGATAGCGTGCATATCATAAACCCCCATTAATGGCGGAACCATCCGTACACCTTTTTCGAAGTCTCCTCTTTGCGCAACATAGTTATTCCGGGCATAGTCCATGATACTCGGAGTAGTTCCGTATTTTTGTGTGAAAGACGGACTGCGTAAGGAGTCTACGGGGAAGGAGTAACTTGCACCCATATTGTGCATCAATCCGAGTGTATGGCCGATTTCGTGGGATGCAACATAACGTAAAGACTCATTCATTACGTCATCATCGAAAATCATTTTACGGACACGTGCATCTACTGCTCCGGTTTGGGAAAAGCGCCAGTTGTGAACTAACGAAATTACATTGTGATACCACATGACTTCACCAACCAAAATTTCTCCGCTACGCGGATCTATATAACTCGGTCCGGCGGCATTAGCAATGTCGTTGGTCATATAACGTACGCAATTGTAGCGAATATCGTCCGGATCGAAATTCGGGTCGTCTGTCGGATAATCTTTTGCTACTACTACGTTTTTAAATCCTGCGGCTTCAAAGGCTTTGTTCCAGTCTTCGATACCAGCTTTTACTGCACCTCTCCATTTTTCAGGAAATGCAGAATCTACATAATAGACGATTTGTTTTTTAGGTTCTACCAGCTCTCCTTTGAAATATTTCTCCAAGTCTTCTTCTTTCGGCTCTACACGCCAGCGGTGAATAAATTCTTTCGGCAGGATTTTATCCGCTTCGGATGTGTAATAATAATAACCAGAACTGAAGTATCCTACTCGATTGTCTTGATAACGGCTTCTCATCGGTTCTTTGGGGAGTTCTATTATAGAACGGCGCATTGTGAGGGTATATCCTCCTGCTGTAATATTGAAATTCAGAATACTGGTAATCTCTATGTTCTTTTCGAAACTCTTCACCTCTTTTAATCTTGAAGCTGATGCATCATAAGAGGCACTCATCGTTTCTCTTGTACGGACACTTTGGCGAATTGGAGTGATGCATTTTTCGTTTGATACGAAAAATGAGGTAACGTCTATCAATAGAGTGTCGTTACGAGAGGCTTTTATCTTGAATGTTTTTAAAATCGGATTATTGAAATTCCGTTTGAAAGATGTGGCGATGGGATCATCTTCTTTTACTTTATCGTAAGTTTGTACTGTATGCATATATACGTTGCTTGTGTCTGCTGAAAGACAGAACATGAACGGATCTCCTAACATTTCGCCTGCGGTAAAGTTTGAACTGTTACTGGTTTCCGATACTCGGTTTGCCAACAAATACAGGTTCTCCAGGTTTTTCGGTGTTATTTCCAGAAGAAGTTCGTTTTTGGGTGTAACCCATGCTTTAAATACTCCGTCGTGGGGTGTCGCTTTTTGAATAGCATCGGCAAATTTATCTTTTTTCTTTGCTGGTGCTGTTTGTTCGGTTTTACCTTTATTTTTCTTACTTTTTCGCTTAAACCATCCTGCATTTGCGTCTGGCAGAGCTACTGATAATGAAATCAACAAAGCAAACAACTTGTATTTCATACTGTACATAATTTATGATAATTAATGATTTTGGTTGAAGAATAAATTTGTTATTTGTTTTTTAGAATTGTTTGAATGCAATATTCTTTATACGGGAGAAATCTCCCCACATTTCTTGATCGATAATTTCTATTTTATCTGCCGAGTCGATTACCTGATATTTTCTTAAAGTCCCTCCATTTTCCTGTCCTTCTTTATATGTGGCGATATAAAAGAAGTCTTGATCTTTTTGATCCGAGATAATATCATTGAAGATTGCCGTGATTTTTTCGCCCGGAAAAGATCGAAGTTCGACGGCTGCACTTCCGTTTCTGAAATTGTAACCGTATAACGTATTTCCGGCTGCATATATCAAGTATCCTTGTCGGTTTGTTAAACTGAATAGTTCAGATTGGTCTATATTCGTTGCCCCTGAAACCATGTATTTCCCGCCTTTAGTTGCAGAGCCTCCGGTACGTGTAATCGTGTAAGTGTAGAGGTATAGTTTGCCATCGACCGGATTTTTTAGCAATGTGGCAGATTGTCCGCTACCAAAAAGCGAATTGATTGTCGTTACGAAATCGAGTCCGTCAGGAGCAAAATCTTTTTTGGTATTCCAACTGAACGTGTTGTCGCTATCACTATCAGCCATATCTTTCATACTATTGGCCAAAGTTCTTAGATAGGTGAATCTTTTGTCATCGGTATTATATAAAATGAATTGATCGATGACAGCGGCGGATATATCTTCACCACTACGGTTACAAGCTATTTTGTCCCCGATATTGAAATATTTATATCCGCTTTCTTCTTCGTAATAGCTGACCGGATTTCCGAATTCTCCTTCATTCGAACTGGATAAAACATAAGCTTTACCGTCAGCGAGAAACATTCCTCTTTTGTCTTTTAATTTTTGAATATCCGTAATAACTATGTTGTTGCGGTATCCTTTTTGATCCGGATCGAAAATTGTAAGTTCCGTAGGTTGGTCAAATTCGTCACGTCCGTATCTGAAAGTATTATGTGCCGTGCATACATAAACTTGTTCTTCATATAATTCGGGACTATTATCTACCCATATCAGATTAATATCTTTATGCGGAACGTTACTGCTGTTTGTCAGGATATTTTTTAAATGCAAAGTATCCCGGCTTATCGACAGCATATCGACGCGGACATTTCCGGCGTCATCCTCACAAGCCAATATCCACCCCTTGGTATATGATGTACTTACATTCAGTTCTACGCTTTTGCTGAACACTACATTGGTGTTTTGATCGGTTATTTTTAGATAAAGGGTAAAAGCCTCAGCCGGAAGTGTTATGATGCAGTCCAGATTTCGTTCGTTTCCGAGAACAAAACGTTCTCCCGGATATTTTTGAGTTCCGACAGCGACCCACTCATATTTATAAGATCCTTTTTCTTCGGGGTCTAATGAGAAGTTCAGTTCCGGTGTAATCGTCAGTCTATCTACATTTGCCCGTACATTGTAAATCGTATCGGCTGCAAATCCTTTATCTCCGATCGTGATGTCATTGATGTCCGTATAGTCGTAATTCCCTTTGTCCTTAAAACAAGACGAAAGTAACAACATACAAAATACCAATAGATAAGCATTATATTTCATTGTCGATTCTTTTTTAATATTGAATACCTTCTCCGGCAGTCATTTTTACAAGATTCCCTTCGGAGTCCCGGTAATCTTCATAAATGGTCTGTCCTTTAGCCTCCATTTCTTTTAGGTATTGGTCGAACTTGATTCCTAACGTTTTTATTTTTACAGTTGACATGGGCTCTAAGAAATCAAGCAGTGTCAAATTGAACTGTTCGCAAATAAGCCTATTCTTTTTTTCAGAGTAAGGGCCTAAAAAATATTCGTTAAATCCCGGTAATTTTACCCATTTATCACTGATCGAGATCGTGTGGTGTATGACATCTATACCGGTTTTGTCAGAACTGTTGGGTGCGAGCCAATATGGCATAGGCAGATTGAAATCTTTTGATTCTTTCAGTTGAAGCTGAAGTGTTCGTTCATTATCTTTTAATGAACTTTTTTTATAGAAGTGAATCGGTATTTGGGCATAGATTTCATTTGCCTTTACATAGTATTTTTCTTGTAAGGGTTCGTAATCTTCTCCGGCGATAGCCGTACTTTTTTCCGGTACGACTTCAATAAATACTTCTCTGTCGTGTGGAACAGTTTCTCCGATGATTTTTACTCTGACAATCAGTATAGAATCTTCCTTGTCGAATACGGCAAACGGTAAACTCGTATTATCGGTATAGTCTAATTTGCTGTCATCCAATCCGCCTTTTGTTTTAGACATGGCAAAATAGATACCTGAAGTTCCCGAATATTCAGGTATCTCTTCCCTGCATCCGGTAAATAGTGCTAAAATAGCTATAAGATTCAGAAATATGATTTTCTTCATTTTCCTTTTTCCTTTTTTCATTATTTTATTCACGCTCTGCCAACTCCTTATCAGGGAGATCGAATTGATAGTTCGATAGTTCTATTTTCATATCTCCTGCACTCCTGTTGTATAATCGGGGTATTTCTGTAATTCCTTTTCGTTTATAATACCAGAATAGTTGACCTTCACCGATAAACTCCCGCACATATTCATCTTCTATACTTCCGTCAAGGCTTCCTCCAGAAGAAACCTGTGCTGCTTTTCTTGCACTTCTCAAGTCGTTGACCCATGTGAGAGATTTTTCGCATTCGGCTACGATAAGATACATTTCCGAGATTCGTAAAATGGGAATAATCGATGCATATCCTAAATCACCGTCGGTTACGAAGCCGTATTTAACAAAAAAACGACCGTCATTTGCTTCGATATCCCGCAGAGCCTGAAAGTGACAAGTTCTTAAATCTCCTTCATCATCATATAAAGCCTTTACGCCGTTTTCAGTCATTGTAAGGAGGTTTTTAAGTTCCAGTTTATTAGAAAACAACTTGTCATATATATCGGTAGATCTTTGTGTATTATAAGCTCCAAACAAAACTTCTGAAGAAAATATGCGGTCTTCAGCTTCGCGATTCACAGTACCGGTGGCAGCTTGTCCGTTTACTTGTTCACGGGTTGCGAACGGGAAAAATTTAGATGCTCCGGAAATGACTTTCCGTGCATATCTCCCGGCTTCTGTCGTATTTCCGGCATATAGATATACTCGTGCGGTTAATGCTTGAACTGCAAAGTAATTTAAACGGAGATTTCTGTATCTCAGTCTGTTATTTCCTTCGGCACTGGATTGTGGACCTTTGGTAATGACCGGATCTACATTTAATAATAAGTTTTCGGCTTGGTTCAAATCCGTTAATATTTTATCTACGACATCTATTGCGCTTAATAAAGGCTTTACATTTTTTTCTGTATCATCTGAATATGGAATGCAGACTTTTCCCGGTTCGTAGGAATAGATCGGACCGAAAATGCGAAACATCTCGAAATGCAACATCGCGCGTAATGCCAAACATTCTCCCTTTATCAATTCATAGTTAGATTCGGAGAGAACCGAACGATCGTTTTCACAGTGTTCCAGTATAGTGTTTATATTAGCGATCAGAAAATAAGCTTCTTTCCAAGTATCTGCTACCGCATCTTTTTTAGCTTGGAGTTCGAAGTTTGCTAAAGATCTGTATGTATGAGAATTTAACGGTTTTGTCGTGTCGTAATATTGTGCTAATATATCGAATGTCCCTGCCGTTAAAGTTCTTCCGTATAAGTTGGTATTTAGCAGGTGTACATATACACCGTTCAATGCGGTGAAGAAACCCGATTCACTTTGGAAAAGAGCGTCTTCCATAATACGATCTTCCGAGTCAACTTTCAGCCACTCTTTGCAAGAGCTTCCTCCTAAGAGTGTCGATATTAGTGTGATAATAATGACATATTGTTTCATAACCTATGATCCTTTTCTAATTAAAATCGTACACCTACAGATAAAGAAACGCTTTTGGAGAACGGATAATCAGTTCCTCTTTCTTCTTTAAATGAGGATATTCTGAAAATATCATTCATATACAAACGGAAAGAAATACCTTGAGCTTTCATTGCTCGTACCCATTTACCTGCAGTTTCATAACCAAAACTGATAGATTCGCCGGATAGTACGTTTTCGTTGATTACGAAACGGGAAGACATCGGGGTACTTTCAAAATTATCGATCGCCTTGAATTTTGCCTTATCGCCCGGTTTCTGCCAACGATCATATAGGGCTCTTTTGTCTTGATTATAATACATCCCCTGTTCTGTTATATTTTCGACTTTGTTGTATAAAGCAGAAGCAAAAGTCTGTGCTCCTAACTGGTAACGTAAGTTGACGGATGCGGAAAATTGTTTGTAATAGAACGATACACTGAAAACTCCTTCGAGATCTTTTGCTGTAGATCCTACAACGACCTCATCATTTGCATCGTATTGAAATGTATAACTCCCGTCTTTTTTAATGAAAACTTCGCGTCCTGTCGCCGGATCTATACCTGCCGAGCGTACAGCCCATATATCGTCGGGACTTGCTCCGTCGTAGTAACGACGGAGGGATGTGCTGCTTCCTTTTTCATTCATGAAGTCGAGCTTATTTCCGATATTAAAGTATTCGGAAGTTCCGTTACTGAAAGTAAGATTAAAGTTCAACCGTGTCGTGGGGCGTTTTATTGCTGTATAGCTAATCATTCCGGAAAAACCTTTGGAGATCTGTCCGCCGAAATTGGTATATATCTTGTCTGTCCCGACAGATGGAGGCATAGGGATAGAAACCAGAAGAGGATCGGTTACTTTATAGTAATAGTCTCCGCCTATTCTCAGACGGCTATCCAAAAATTCAAAATCTATACCGAAGTTTTTGTCGATCGTCTTTTGCCATTCCAGCCCTTTGTTGGCGAATTTTTCTATAATAGCACTTGTGCCGAAATGATTTTGGTATTCGGGGTTATAAATATATGTTCCGGACGAAAGATAAGCATCGAAGTTTTGGTTGCCCGGATTACCTATCGAGAACCTCAGTTTCAACAGATCGATCCAATCGACCTGAAACCAACGTTCGTTGTTGATATTCCATGCGATACCGGCTGCCCAAGTTGAGGTAAACAACTTTTGAGCTCCGAATACAGACGATCCGTCGAAACGTAAACTTGCATCGACCATATATCTGTTTCGGTATGAGTAGTTTCCGTTCAGGTAGAAGCTTGTCGATCGACTTGTAGCGTTTTTATATGTCGGCTTTGCGCCCTCGTCAAATCCTGCAGAGAATTGGGGGTTTTGATGGAGATCACTGGTAAATCCGTAAACGGAATATCCTGAGTTTTTGGTGCTTTTTTCACTAAAAGTCCATCCTCCTACGGCATTTATTTGGTGTCTGTCTTTAATGACTTTACCGTAAGTTAGCGTAATGTCTCCATTGTAAGAAAAAGTTTCACTGTCGTTTTTAGAATAAGAACCTTTTTTATCTACGCCTGTGAAATCCGGATGGCTCGGAGACTTGAATGCTTCATTTTGAGAGATCAACTTACTGATTCCTATACGGCCTCTCAATTGGAACGATTGAAGAAATCGCCATATAATGCTGAAATTGTCTCGTAAAGTGATGTCATTAGTGGCATCATTGTTAACTATGTTATAAAGATATAGGGGGTTATAGATCGGTTCTCCTGCAACATCAAGAGGTTCTAACAGTTCCGATACAGTACCATCGTCATTCGTTTTTCTGTAATAAGGATTTGCTTCGGCAAATTTTGAGAATTCTACCGGTTCTCGCTTTGAGTTTACCAAATCGACATTGAATTTGTTCGAGAAAATTAAAGAATTCTTGCGATAGGTGAGGTCGATGTTTCCGCTCATAATTTGTCTGTCAGAACCTTTCATTACTCCGCTTTCATCGTTATAGCTTAGTCCTATACCATACTGCATGGCTTTGTCCCCTCCGTCTACATATAGGTTGTGAGAGTGATTGAAGACCGCTCGCAAAGGTTCTGACAACCAATAAGTATCTACGCCTCTTTTTATCTCTTTCAGTCGGCTGTAATAGAGGGCGTCTAATGCATCCTGACTTTCCATATTGTCTTTAGCCGTGTAACGTCCGGCGAGAAGTTCGTATTGTAGCTTTTCTTCTCCGTTCATAAGATTGTATCCTGTTAGATCAGGCATCTGCAATTGGAAGTTTCCACTGTAAGAAACTCTTAATTGTCCGGGTTCGGGTTTTACGGTTTCCACAACAATGACCCCATTGGCAGATTTTGACCCGTATATTGCGGTGGATGCTGCATCTTTTAGCACTGTAACGTTAGCGATACGGTCCATGTTCAAGTTCATGATGTCATTTATTGTGACTTCTATTCCGTCCAAAATAAAAAGCGGTTGGTTGGCTGTATTGTCATAATCTGAAGAAAGTTCTCCGACAATACTGGTTTTCCCTCTAATCTCCATATCCGGCATTCGGTTCGGGTCAGAACCCCAAGTGTTGTTGTCCATTACTTTTAGTGAGGGTTCCAAAGTTTTCAAACTTTGAATTAGGTTTTTTGTACCGATTGTCTTTAGATCTTCTTTTGAATAAGTTGTTGCCGAACCGGTAAAACTGTCTTTTTTACGAACATAGATACCGGTAACCACGACATCCTGTATTTTTTTTACCTTTTCTTCCAGAACGATTATCGCAGATTTTTGTCCGGTGAAAGTAAATTCTTTGGGCTCCATACCCAAACAACTGATAATGATGATTTGCTTACCTTCCGGAATATTTTTTAATATGAAATTTCCGTATGCATCTGTCGAAGTTCCTGATGCCGGTTTGCTTTTGACGTATACCACAGCTCCCGGAAGAGGTTCACCCGACTGATCTTTTACAACTCCCATAAAAATTCTTTCTTTTGAAGTCTTTTCTTTTGAGTCTTTTGTATCCTTATCATTATTTTGGGAAAATAACGGGAAACCGGAGAATAAACATACCAAAAAAATATAAAAATATTTTTGCATGAGTAATATCTAAGAAATTATAGTTTAGTAAGTAGCATATTTTAAAATCAAAAAAGCTTTTATAAGCTGAAAAATAATATTGATAACATAGTCTAGGTTATATTCTTTATGTCTGATTGTTTTTGTATTGTACCCCGGCTATTGAATATTTTATCTAATTAGTTCGAATCTATTATTGTAAATTTCTATTGTTTTTAGTTGTTTTCTTACTTATTTCTTGTATTTTGAAGACATGATAAGCATTTGTGATATTTTGAATGATGCTTAAAATGGTGTGCAAATATAGGTGTTTGTATAGAAATACAGTATTAATTATTCTAAAATAATGATTTTATTATTTAGAATAATTCTTATTAATTGTGTTATGTGTTTGTAATACAAAACTTTGTGATAATATTTATTTTTGTAATTCTTTGTATATTTACTCAATAATTAGACCTACATTTTTTGAAAATGCATATAGGTGGGATGAGAAATGTTTATGGCATTTTGTATTTATTAGTCTAATTAGTAATATATTTTTGTCAGGAATTGATTCTTTTCGGAATAGGTTTATGAAATAATTTATTTTTGATTTTAGAATATTTCTATTTGCATAAAATAGATAATATAGAATAAATATGCATATAAATTACCATCCGGATGTCGCTCCTCCACCTCCGGATCGGCCACCTCCGAAACTACCTCCGCTAAAACCTCCGAAACCGCCGCCCCTTCGGTTATTCCCGGATGCAACGATGATCATAGGTATTATGTAAGTGCTTTTTTTCTGGAAATTACAGTGTGCACAATGGTATATTTTTTCACCTGTTCCGGTTGAAAACGGAGTTGGTGCGATTAGTATGCGATCTCGATCTAAGCTGTAAGCTTTTGCATGGCATTGCGGACAGGAACTGTATTTGGTATAACGATTTTCGTATGGATAAACTTCTGTATTTCCGCACTGGTCGCATAGCCAGACATCATAATCGACCGATTGTAGTTTTTCTTCGGTGTTTTCTTGCGGAGTTAAATAACGGTTATCTTCCTCTTCATTGAGTTTTCTCATTTTTGATCCGCATAGGTCGCATTTCCGAGGTTTGTTTCTCAATTGTTTTAATCGGATCGAAGCCCATATATACAGGAATAATACGAAAACCGGGAAGATAAAAGAGAGTACGGTTAAGGTATTTTTATATCCTGACAAAGCTCTATATTGCTCATAATTGTCTTTCGTTTTCGATGATTTCACGGAAGACCGTATCATAAAAAGCAATATCATGGAAAATAAAAGAGAGGTGATTGCATAATATTGTAATACTTTACCCCAGTCTTCTTGTGCGGTTTGACTCTGTACCCACAATTCATCTTGAGCTTCCGGAGTACTTAATCTGTGATGTATGGCATTCAATCCCTGTAACATTCCTTTATCGTAATTCCCTGTTTTAAATTCAGGAAGCATGTATCGAGTTTGGATGCGTTTGCAGATGGCATCCGGTAAAATACCTTCCAATCCGTATCCTGTTTCGAATGTGATTTTACGTTGGTCTAAAACGAATAATATCAACAGTCCGTTGTCTTTTTCCCTTTTTCCTATACCCCAATGTTCGAATAATGCGGTAGCGAATTGCTTTATATCGGCATCCCCAATGGAATTTACGGCTACGACGGCAATTTCAGCACTTGTTTTCGTTTGAAGAGAGTCCAGCAATAAGTTTATTTGCTGTTCTGTCGAGGGGGAGAGTATTGCATCCGGATTGCTTACGTATGCTTTGGCATTCTGTAAATGCACATTGGGGACGGTTTCGATGGTGTATTCTGTTCCGAAAAGTAATGTCGTAGAAAAAAGGAAAAAAGACAGTATGGAAAAATATATTCGTTTCATTGTTATTCGTTGTTGGTTATAAAGCCGGAAGGCTCATTCCGTTTATTTTTCGATATAAGTCCAGCGCATATACATCTGTCATGCCGGAGATGTAGTCGATAACGGCTTGAATTCTTTTATAGATATTTTCGTCCCGGGTTTCGTATTGCCCCGGCACTTTATTCAATAGCAGTTGCGAATATGCTTTACCGGGATTGATGACCGCATCGATCAGTTTATCCAATAGAACAGAAATGATGCGGTTACCGGCAAGTTCTATGTCCAGAACATCCGAAGCTTTGTAGATGTGTTCATAAGCTACATCGGAGCAATTTTTATAGGCATTTCGCGGAGTTTCGCCAATGTGGTTTATAAGTACGCCATCGAATTCTCCTCTCAAAAGCTCCTCTTCTCTTTCACAAAAAATTCGAGAGCATTCATCTACCAATACTCCTACTACGCAGGAGCGTAAATAAGCGATTTGCTCGTTGATGTCCGATACTATATTCAACGTTTCCTGAATGTGTTTCAAACGAGAACCCGAAAAGAACCCGAGAAACAGTTCTTTTGTTTTCTCGGTCGTTAATATTTTGAGCTTGTGTGCATCTTCTATATCCATTACCTGATAACAGATATCGTCTGCTGCTTCTACTAAGTAAACGAGCGGGTGTCGGCAGTATCGTATTCCGGGAATGTCCATACGCAGCATACCTAAAGTGTCTGCTACTTTGACAAAATCATCGGCTTCGGAAGTAAAAAAGCCGAACTTTCCTCTTTTTCCTGCAAGGTTCGATGCATAAGGGTATTTTACGATCGATGCCAGAGTCGAATAAGTCATAACGAATCCACCGGCCCGTCGTCCGTTAAATTGATGAGTCAGTAATCGAAAAGCATTTGCATTCCCTTCAAAATGGGTCAAGTCTTTCCATTCGTCTGTTCCCAGTTTATTTTTTAAGCTAAGACCGTTTCCTTCTGAAAAATAAGTGGCGATAGCTCTTTCTCCGGAATGTCCGAAAGGCGGGTTGCCCATATCATGAGCCAGGCAGGCGGCAGCGACAATAGCTCCGATACCGTGTAATTTCCCGGCCCAAGGTTCATTTGCATACTTTTCAAATAGGACGGAAGAAACATTGTTGCCTAATGATCTACCGACACATGAAACTTCGAGACTGTGAGTTAACCGGTTATGTACAAATACGCTTCCGGGAAGAGGAAATACCTGGGTCTTGTTTTGCAATCTTCTGAACGGAGCAGAAAAAACAAGGCGGTCATAGTCTCTTTGAAAATCGGAACGTGAATGTCTTCGTTCTTCGTGATAGCGTTCCAATCCGAATCGTTTAGAGGAGAGTAAACGCTCCCAAGACATTCTGGATTCTGTATATTTCATTTTGTTTCGAATACGATGTTGTTTGGCAAAAATACAAAAAAAATAATACCTCGATAAATGATCTCGTTTCTCTTTATTTAGAAGCGGATATTTATGACAAGATTAAAAATACAAAATAACTGAGGCAAATCGATTGTTTTTATAGAAAATAGTTCAGAGAAAGCATTAAAAATAAAAAAATAGCAAGATAGTTTAAGGTTATTTCGTTATTTTCGCAAGTTAATATATTGGGTTTTCGATAATGAAAACACGATCGAAATAAACAGGAAATTGTTGATTATGGAAGTTAAAGTAAAGATAGTTAACCGGTCGAGACATAAATTGCCGGAATATGGTACGGAGCACGCTGCAGGAATGGATATTCGTGCTAACTTGGATGAACCTGTGGTACTTAAACCGATGCAGCGGGTACTGATTCCTACGGGATTATATATCGAACTTCCCGAAGGATATGAAGCCCAGATACGTCCTCGTAGTGGGCTGGCGTTGAAAAAGGGAATAGGGATTCTCAATTCTCCGGGTACGATTGATGCCGATTATCGAGGAGAGATTGGTATTATTTTGATTAATTTTTCGAATGAAGATTTTGTCATTAATGATGGTGAACGCATCTGTCAAATGGTTGTAAAAGAATATTGTCGGGTAGATTGGGTCGAAGTGCAAACCCTTGAAGATAGCGACCGAGGAGCAGGAGGTTTTGGACATACGGGTGTAAAATAAAAGTGTTTTTGTATACAATTTTTTTTGTAAATGAGATATATAGATTATCGTTTATTGCTCTGTTTGACATTATTGTCAGTTTGTTTTTCTTGCGGAAGTAGTCGTAATTTCAGCAAAAAGCGAACGGATGTCGGAAGAGTTTTGTCTGAATCGGATCAACGTAAGTTCGACTATTTTTTTCTGGAAGCCGACCGGATGAAAAATCTCGGGAAACAGGATGCTGCTTTTGATTTGTTGCAGCAAGCTGCTGCTATAGATACGTCGAGTGCCGTTGTCAAATATAATTTAGCCAATTATTACCTGCATTTAAAAAAGCCGCAGCTTGCGTATGATTGTTTAAAAGAAGCTGCGGAGAAAAGTCCGGATAACTATTGGTATAATGTTATGGCTGCCAATCTTGCTCAGAATCTCGGTGATGCTGAGCAGGCGATTTCTCTGATTCGACGGATGATCGAATATAATCCTAATAAGCCGGAGTTGAATTATATGTTGGCGGAGGTTTATGCGCAAAAGGGCGATTTTCAGCAGGCCATAGATGCGTATAATCAATTAGAACAATCGATGGGTGTCGTAGAACCTATAATTCTTCAAAAAGTAAAACTGTATAAGGCCTTAAAACAAGATGACAAGGCTTTTGCCGAAGTGCAGCGTTTGATCGATGCTCATCCGAAAGATATTACTTATCTTATTTTGTTGGGAGATCTTTATCTTGATTCGAATCGGGATGAAGATGCCTGGAAAGTATATCAACATGCCGGTGAAATAGAGCCTGACAATGCATATTTGATGGTGTCTAAAGCCAACTATTACAATAAGAAGGGGGATAAAGAAGCTTATCAGAAGCAAATTCTGGATGCTTTGCTGAGTAAAAATCTGGATGTGGAGACTAAACAGAAAATATTGACCGGTTTTCTTTCGGAGTTGTTGCAGAAAAAAGAGAATTTGGATCAAGCGGATTCGATGTTTTCCGCATTGCTCGAAATGCATCCTCAAGAGGAGGAACTTCATAAATTGTATGCTGATGTATTGTGGATACGTCAGAAAAAGAACGATGCCATTGCGCAGATGCAGATTGCTGTAGATTTAGCTCCCGTACGTTTGGAATATTGGCAGCAATTAATAGGTGCTATTTTGGATCAGAAGAAATATGACGATGCTATTGTCGCAGGAGAAAAAGCTCTTTCTTATTTACCCGATGAAGCTGTTTTGTATATCTATTTAGGTTCGTCCTATATGATGAAAAAAGAGTATGATAAGGCTGTTGCAACATTAAGAACCGGCTTAAAGCATACCAATCCTGAAAATCGCGCCCTTATTTCTGATTTATACGGACAAATAGGCGATACCTATTATCAGGCGCAGCAACCGGATTCTGCTTATGCCGCATTCGATAAGGCTTTGGAATATAATCCCGGAAATATCGGGGTTTTAAATAATTACAGTTATTATTTGGCTCTTCAGAAGAAAGATTTGTCGAAGGCTGAAAGAATGAGCGGAGATGCTGTTAAACAAGAACCTGATAATCCGACTTATCTTGATACGTATGCATGGGTATTTTTCCAACAAGGAAATTATACGCTGGCAAAAATATATTTAAAAAGTGCATTGGACAAGGGCGGAAATGAAAGTGCTGCATTGTTGGAACATTATGGAGACGTTTTGTTTATGACGGGGGATGTCGATGGTGCTTTGGAGTATTGGAATGATGCCCTTGAAAAAGGCAGCGATTCTAAAATGTTGCCTCAGAAAATAAAAGATAAAAAATATTACGAAGAATGAGAAGATTCATTTGGGCTGTGTCCATAGCTTTCGGAGTTCTGTTTGTCGGATGTAAGACTTCCCATATCGGAGAAAAGATGAAAATATCCGGAGAACAGTCGGAGTCGGAAAAACGTGTTTTTTCCGATTGTCTGAAGAATAGTCCGGATTATACGTCTTACTCTGTGAAAACTTCTTTTGTGATAACCACAAGTGCGGGAAATTTGAAAAGTAAAGCGACAGTACGTATAATAAAGGATAAGATTTTACAAATATCGGTTCAACCGTTTTTAGGGATCGAAATGTTCCGTGTGCGGCTAACTAATGACAGTGTTTGGATTTTGGATAAAATGGGAAAACGTTATGTTGCGGAATCTATAGCGGCATATAAATCGAAATTACCGGTCGATTTGTCTCTTTCTACTATACAAGCATTGTTTTTGGGAAGACCTTTTTTACCGGGGAAAGATCGTTTGGATATATCGGATTACCGAAATTTTTCTTGGATGAAAGAAAAATCGGATTGGAGCTTTTCTATAAAAGATCTGTCCCGTTTTTCTTGTTTATTCGAGTTGGATGAGTTGGCACGTTTAAGAGAAACACGAGCTTTGGATATATCCGGACAGATGCAGATAACATGGAGCTATTCGAAATTTACGAATCAAGGGGAATTTTGGTTTCCTTCGGAAATGGAGGTCCGGACAAGCGGAATAGGAAATAAAAACTTGACTCTTAAAATGGAGAATATTTCTCCCGAGTGGAACAAGACTTTTAACGTAGATTTTTCGGTGTCTTCACAATATAGAAAAGTGCCGATACGTGATTTGTTAAATATGTTTTTGAAATGATAAAGCGTATATTGATAATTTGTTTGATGGCTGTGGTTGCCGTGACTTCTGTTGCTCAATCGTCTAAAAAAGTAAAAGATTTGCAGAAACAGAGGAAAGAAGCGTTGCAATCTATTGCGAAGACCGATAAGGAGTTGAAGACTACGAAAAAGTCGGCTCTCCAATCTTTGCATCAATTGAACAAGTTGACGGCTGAGATAACGAAACATAAGGAAGTGATCGCAGCTTTGAATGCCGAAATCTCGAATATTAATAAACAAGAGAGAAAGATTAATGAAACGATATCCCGACTCGAGAAAGATTTGAATGCCAAGAAAGAGGCTTATGCCAAAGCTATCCGGGGAATTGCAGGTAGAAATTCGGGTTATGAAACTTTGATGTTTGTTTTTTCATCGAATTCTTTAAATCAATCTTATCGAAGGATTCGTTATTTGCGGGAATATTCGGCTTGGAGGAAAAAGGAGGCGATAAAGATATCCGAACAACAGGCAGAGTTGGAAAAGAAAAAGGCCGAATTGGCTAAAACTCGTTCTGAAAAAAATGCGATGTTGGGAAAGCGTACCGATGCTGCAAATAAGTTGAAACAGAAAGAGAAGTCGCAGAAAGAGGTTGTGGCAGATCTTAAGAAGAAAGAAAAAGAACTTCAGAAAGAACTGAATGCCCAAAGAAAACAGGCTGCAGCTTTGAATCGCCGTATCGAACAATTGATTGCCGAGGAGGCTCGTAGAGCCGCAGAAGAAGCAAGACGTGCGGCGGAAGCGGCAAAAAAAGCGGCAAACGCCGATAAAAAATCCGGGAAGAATGCTTCTGCTTCTGCTGGGGAGGTTCGCAAATCTCAGACAAAAGGCGGTTACGCCATGACTAAGGACGAACTTGAGTTGTCGAACAGTTTTTCTCAGAATAAAGGACGTTTGCCTATGCCTTTATCCGGCAAATATATGATTGTAGGACATTTCGGACAGCAACAGCATCAAGAGTTGAAATATGTGCAGGTAAACAGTAGCGGTATAGATATACAAACGACACCGGGAACAACGGCCCGTTCTGTTTTCAATGGTGTGGTTACCCGTGTATTTGTAATGCCGGGTTATAACAGTTCGGTCATTATCCGACACGGGAATTACCTGACGATCTATTCCAATCTTAGCGAAGTGTTTGTAAAGGCCGGAGATAAAGTGACTACGAGACAATCTATCGGGAGAATTTATTCCGATCCGGAAGAAAATAACCGTACCGTATTGCATTTTCAGCTTTGGAAAGAGACTACTAAACTTAACCCTGAACCGTGGTTGAATAAATAATAATCAGGCAATATGGAAACCCGGATCGAAATACAGCAATATATTCCGGCTTTACAGCCTGAATGGGATTGTTTTATTGCAAATTCCAGAAATGGAACATTCCTTTTTTTTCGGAATTATATGGATTATCATTCAGACAGATTTATCGATAATTCTTTGTTATTCCGTTATAAAGGAAAGTTGATTGCCGTGTTGCCTGCTAATCGGGAAGGAGATGTATTGTGGTCTCATCAAGGATTGACGTACGGAGGTCTGGTGCTGTCTTCAAAATGTACGGCAGATAGGGTATTGAATATTTTTTCTCTGTTGTTCTCTTGGCTGTCGGAACAGGGTTTTTCTAAGCTCGTTTATAAATGCGTACCGGATATTTATCATCGTTATCCTTCTCAAGAGGATTTATATGCATTATTCAGGAATAATGCGAGGTTGGTTGCTCGCAATCTTTCCACGACAGTTTCTATTCCGTGCAGGATTCCTTTCAGCCAACTGCGTCGTCGCGGAATAAAAAGGGCTCTGTCTTGCGGGATTGTTGTACAGGAATCTTCTGATTTGGAAAACTTTTGGCGGGTGTTGTCTGAAAATTTGTCGGATCGTTATAATAGACTGCCGGTGCATACCGTAGAAGAAATGTCCCTTCTGAAAGGACGTTTTCCGAATAACATACGGTTATTTACAGCTTGCAAAGGGGAACGAGTTGTCGCCGGATGTGTGATTTTCGAGATGGATGAATGGGTTCATTCGCAATATATATCCGCATCTCCAGAAGGGAAAGAATTCGGAGCTCTTGACTTGTTGTTCCACTACCTGATTACTGATCGCTATTCAGATAGGAAAGTTTTTGATTTCGGACAATCTACAGAGAATAAAGGTTCTTTTCTTAATTCCGGATTGATCGCTCAAAAAGAAGGATTCGGAGGAAGAGGCATCGTATATGATACGTATGAATTGAGTTGGTAACCGAAGATTAACCTTGATTTAAACGAATGGAAAGAAAAAGTGATGTGATATTGGCGATCGAGAGAATGCCGCAATGGGTATTTTTATCGATTCTGTTTTTGTTCCAGCTCATATTTATTCCGCAAGGTCTCGATTTTGCTGATGAAGGTTTCTTTATGACATTTTATCAGCAAATTTTTAATGATCCTGAATCGGTTACATACGCATTTATGTATTGGTTTGCAGGCGTATTGGGAGGATCGCTTTATGCTTTGTTTCCTGAAGACGGTTTGCTATTGATGCGTTTTGCCGGAGTTTTGATAATTGTTTTAACAGCAGCGTTTGTCTGTCGTATTTTAAAACCTTACTTACCGCTTTGGACTATCCGTGTCGGGGTAGCTATGTCTGTTCTGTATATTTTCGATGATGTGCCGAGTCTTTATTATAATAATGTCAGCGCGTTATTGTATGTAGGGGGGATCGGTTTGTTGTTAAAAGGAATACGTGCTGAAAATAGTAAGGGCTGGATTATCGGGGCCGGGATGATATTTGCACTGAACGCATTTACCCGGATTCCGAATGTTCTTGGAGTCGTATTCGTTTTAATAATTCTTTATGAAGCTTGGATTTTCAGGAAAGGAATCAAATGGGCTGTCTGTACTGCAGCTTATTTTCTGACGGGATATTTCTCAGCACTACTTTTGGTTTTTTTGTGTATGTGGAGAGTCGGTCATTTGCACCCTTTCTTTACATGTCTCGATTGGATATTTCATATAGGTCAATCTTCTGAGGCATCTCATAATATTTATTCGATGTTCAGAACAACGGTCAGACAATATTTAGAAATAGGGTTTACCGGGTTGTTTTTTGCATTTTGGGGAATATGTTTCTTTTATTTGATAAGGAGATTCAGGAATAAGACTTTTATCAGAATAGTCGCTATTTTTGCATTTCTTGTTCTTGCTTCTTTTTTATATTTTTATGGAGCGTTATATTTGCTTTATTTCCTTTCGTTAGCTACAGTTTTGTTTTTATTGTGGAAAGAACCGTCGTCTATAAAAACTGTGGCTTTAGCTGCCGGAATGTTACTGGTTATTCAGCCTTTGGGGAGTGACGGAGCTGTTGATCTCGTGGGTAGATTTTCGATGTTTTTGACTTTGCCGTTGGTTGTAGCTTATTCGGAAAAGGAGGTTCGGGAACTCTCTGTTTCGAGAGGAATTTCGAATCGTATACTGAGAAAAACGGGATCGATTTTGTTGATATTGTTTGTCTGTTTATCGGTTCAGAGACATGTAAGTTATACCTATTTCGATCAAGGATCGCGTTTTAAGAAAATCTATTCGGTCGATCATCTTTTTTTAAGAGGAATTTATACTTCTCAAAAAAGGGCTTCTGTATCTCAGGAAGTGCTTTCCGCATTGGACAGATATGTTTCGGAAGGGGATTATACATTGATTTATGATAATTCTCCGATGTTGCATTATTTAACACAGACAAAGCCCTATGCATATAATCCTTGGCTCTATTTATATGATAAAGATCTGCTACAAGAGGCTTTATCCCGTGCCGGTAGAGAGCGTCAGGCTCTTCCGGTAGTCGTACTTCAGAAATTCAAAGGACTATGGATCGATTGGCCGGATGGTTATTCGGATGATTATATGGCAAATGATGCGAATAAAGGAAAGAATCTGTTGATAAATCGTTTCTTGCACAAGAATAAGTACCTTAAAATTTGGACTAACGGCTATTATGAAATCTGGCTTCCGAAATATGAAAAATAAAGTATAATAATGTCAGAAAAAGGCTCTGTCTCAACATATCGACGTATTGTAAAATCTACCGGGTTATTCGGTGGAGTGCAGGTTATCGGCATTATTTGTTCCTTTGTAAAGGTAAAGTTTATTGCAATATGGCTTGGGGCGGAAGGAGTCGGTATCATAAATTTATACAATGCGGCGCTTGAGATGATTGCTGCCGTTACCGGATTGGGCTTGCGTCAAAGTACGGTACGGGATGTATCGAAAGCCGTATCGCAGAAAAACGAGCATCGGCTGTCAGAAGTGGTAACTGTCGTTCGGCGTTGGTCGTGGTTTGTGGGTTTGGCCGGGGCAGTGATCGTTTTGTCGTTTGCGCCCTTATTGAGCCGCTTGACATTCGACAACGATCAGCATATTTGGGGGTTCGTTTGGCTTTCATGCGCTTTGCTTTTCAATGCCCTGTCTTCGGGAGAGCAGGCTGTCTTGCAGGGATTGGGACGGATAAAGGTTCTTGCCAAGAGTAGTGTTTGGGGAGCTGTTACCGCATTATTGCTATCACTGCCGATGTATTATTTTTGGCGCATAGAGGGTATTGTGCCTTCTTTGATTCTTGTTGCTTTGACAAGTTTGATTTTTACTTGGATTTATAGTCGGAGAGTCCCGGTACGAGCAGCCAAATTATCGGCTGGAGAAACGTGGAATATAGGAAAACCTATGGCTATGCTCGGCATCTATATGACGATAAGCGGCTTTATAACGACGTTATTGAATTATCTTTTTATAGCTTGGCTTAACTCCCATTCCGGTATGGCGGATGTCGGGTACTATACTTCAGGATATACTTTGATAACTCGTTATGTAGGGTTGGTCTTTACGGCTATGGGAACAGAATATTATCCTCGTCTGGCTGCAATAGCCGATGACCGGAAACTGGTCGGAGAACAGGTTTCGAGGCAGGCAGAAGCCTCATTGATTATTTTGCTGCCTGTCGTCTGCTTGTTTCTTGTTTGCCAGTCTTGGATTATCAGGATTCTTTATACAACAGATTTTTTGCGGATAGGGGATTATATATCTTGGGCGATTATAGGAGTTTTGTTTAAAGCGGTTTCCTGGACTATGGGGTTTGTGGTGTTAGCAAAAGGTGCTGGAAAATTATTTATGATTACGGAATTTTTTTCTGATACGGTATCTTTTGTTCTGAATATAACGGCATATATGGTTTGGGGACTTGAGGGAATAGGCATCGCTTATTTGATGAATTTCTTTCTTTACGGAACAGGTATGTGGCTCTTGTGCCGGCGATATTATAGATTGAGATTCGAGCATTCGTTTTATCGAGTGTTGATAACGGTACTTTCGATTTGTCTGCCTGCATTTGCGTTCTGCCGGTTCGGTCAAACCGGCTGGTATATGTTGGCAGCGTGGTTGTTTACAGGTATATCTGTGATTTATTCAATAACGATGCTGAAAAAAAGGCTCGGTTGGAAAATGTTGAATAAATCGGACGAAAATGATGATAAATAGATTGATATTATGGTGAAGTTATCGATAATTATACCGGTATATAATGGTGAGGAGTATATAGATCGTTGCTTGCAAAGTTGTTTGCGACAAGATATACCTGCCGATAGCTATGAAATTGTCGTTGTAGATGACGGTTCGACCGATAGTAGTAATGTCATCTTATCACGTTATGCGATGGAGCATGCCAACGTTGTCGTATTGACTCAGAGTAATAAAAAACAGGGGGCGGCCCGTAATTACGGATTGAGCAAGGCTCAGGGTGAATATATTTGGTTTGTGGATAGTGACGATTGGATAGAAGCCAATTGTTTGGGACGTCTGCTGGCATTGTGCGATGATAATGGTATCGAAGTATTGGCGATAGATCGTATAAATACCGATGGAAAGAGTTTTCAGGAAAAATTAAGAAATACACCTGCCGATAAAATTTTTTCCGGACTCGATTTCTTCAAAGTATTGAATAATAATTTGGCCATTTGCCTCTATCTGTGGCGACGTGAATTATTGTTACGGCATAAGCTGCGTTTTGTAGAAGGGGTTGTTCATGAGGATACTGAATTTATTCCTTGTGCGCTCTTTTATGCTAAATCGGTTTTATATAGTCGCCAGCCTGTTTATTATGTATATTGCCGTCCGGGCTCGACGACTCGAAAAGCGTCTTTACAACGTTGCCTTGATTTGATAACGGTAGCTGAACGTCTGATCATTTTCTGTAAAGAGCATAATGAGGTTGCATCATATATAAATCGTATGGTAGGAGACTGTATATGTACGGCAGTGCGGTTGAGTGATAGCCTGTCTGTGAGAGAACGAAAGGTATTTTATGCACGTATATCGGCTTATAAAGTATCATTTTGTAATGTATTGTATCATCGCGGAGGATGTAAGAATAGGATAGAAGGTTTTCTTTTTTATATAAATCCGAGGCTGTACAACCGGATTGACCGGTGGGTGGGTCGAGTAAAAAAACGATAAATAAAATTAGAAATTATGGTATTACATGTTCTGGTTTGTACCTTAGATGAAGGAATAACACGAGTGCCACATTTGTTAAAACCTGAGCGGGAAGATGTACGTTATGTCGTTTCTTTTCAATATAGTGACGAGAAATTTCTCTCGCTTATTCCTGATGCGTTGAGACGGGAAGATGTGCGGATAGTTACTTTACCGGGTAGGGGATTGTGCCGAAACCGTAATCATGTAATGACATTTGTCAATGACGGAATAGCGCTTATTGCCGATGATGACCTTTTTTATTTTGAAGATACGTTCGATACGATTTTAGATACTTTTCGCACTCATGAAGAGATAGACCTTGCATTTTTTAAAACAAAGACTCCTGATGGAGAACCGGAGTATAGAGAGTACCCTTCGATAGAGAGAGCTTATACTCGATGGAAAGGATATGCTCCTTGTTCCAGAGAGATAGCTTTTAGAGTAGAAGCCGTGAAGCAAAAAGGAATATGGTTTGACGAACGGTTCGGGTTGGGAAGTGCCCGGTTATCCGGAGGAGAAGAACTCATGTTTGTTGATGCCTGTTTGAAACAAGGGTTGCAAGCTCGTTTTTTCCCTAAATATATTGTTCTTCATCCATGTATGTCTAACGGCGATAGTAGTGCTTTTACTTTGCGTGCGGCAATGACGATGGGTGCGTTGTGCCACCATTTTAAGGGCTGGTTGGCTTTTCCGGCAATGGTGAAATTTACTTGGCAGGCTTTCAGAAAAGGAGAAAAACGACCGGTATCGCCTTTCAAATACTATATTTGGCTTGTTAAGGGTATTTTATATGAACGTGCGACGAGATAGATTATCGGGATTCCCAGAAATGAAGGTATTCTCCGGCTACTTTGATATGATCATGATGTTTTTCTACGAAATGACGACTGTTTAAAGATAGTTGTTCTAACGATTCCCGATGCATTATCAATGATTCGGCTTTTTGGTAAATATCCTGTTCGTCCGGTAAAACATTGATAATAGGTCTGTTTTCTTGTTCTCCCATAAGATCGTACATTTCCGGTTCTCCTCCTCCGATAACGACCAGTCCTTTCGCCATGGCAATCAATCCGTTCATCCCCGGAGTATATGAATATAATTGATCGAGCAGAATGTCCGATCCGTACATCATTTGCTTATATTCTTGATAAGGAACAGAGACGGCTTTGGCTATTTTTACTATATCAGGATAATCTCTTGCCAGTTTTTGCAGAACATTGAGCATTCGGTCTGTCCCTTTTAATTCATTGCGGTCTTTTTGTATTCCGATAAAAAATTGTACCTGTTCGGGGTATTTCGGAATGTTGCGTAGCGGGTGTTCTTGCAGATTTATCGGTAAGGGCAAGTATTTGGCTTTTTCTTTAAATTCGGAATAATAAGAAATATAATATTCATACAGGCAGCATGATATCCCGTTTGCTTCTTCTGCCATTTTTTTATTTATTTCGGCTTTTTCACCAGTCATCCATTCCTGAATGGTTTTTTCATTACCAGGAATATACGTGTTGAAACTGTCCCCTATGTAAAAGTCCGAGTATCTGAATGTCTTTTTATCGAGACAATGTTTTACCCAATAGTGATCTGTTCCGAAAGCTCCTAAAAAGATCTTTTTATTGTGCTTTTTGAGGAATCTGAATATTCTGTAACAAGTGCTTGCTTTGAAATCGAGAAAGCAGGGATGATTGATTTGTACGATATCATATCCTGTCAGGTCTTTTAAATGGTATATAAGCGATCCTGCATAGCGTAGAGTGTCGGGAAAACTATAACTTTTACGTTTTAGATTGATGTCGCGATTGTTGTTCATCCATACGCTGCCGTTAGATATGACAGTAACTTTATGTCCGAGAGATCGGAGACCCTCAGACAAAGTCCAATGCAGATTACTGGCTTCTCCTAATAGCAGTATTTTCATCAATATTCCGATTTATTGACAAAGATAGCTTTTTTATCCAGCTTATGGGAAAGTCATGAAAAAAATGTATCTTCGTTTCCAAATCCTGAGTTATGCTTGAGATCAGTATTATTATCCCCGTATATAATGCGGAATCCTATATAGAGAGATGTTTGCAAAGTATTATATCTTCTTCTGTCCCAGAAGGTAGTTATGAGATTATAGCGGTAGACGACAGTTCTTCGGATCGTAGTCTGGAATTGTTGCAGAAGATGGAAGGACAAATACCGCAGTTGCATGTTTACCACCGGCGAAAAGCCGGACCGGGAGGAGCACGGAATTTGGGGATGAATTATGCCAAAGGTCGCTATATCATGTTTGTCGATGCTGATGATTATATCAATACGGCATCTTTTTCTCATTTGCTGTCTTTACTGATTTCTCAATATGATCAAGATATTGTCGGGTTCGATTATTTAAAAGTCGATTCGGAAGGAAATGAAAAACCGTATAGCAATCAATTGTTGCCCTATTGCAGGGAGATGTCCGGTGCAGAATATATGAATATGCAGCAACCGTTGGGGATTCTTTGGGGATATTTTTTTAATCGAAGATTTGTGCTTAAAAATAACTTGAAATTTCAGGAAAAAATAGCACATTCGGATGAGGATTTTGTATCACGGGCATTTTGTGTTGCCGAGACGGTTACGTTTTTGCCGGTGTTGCTTTATTATTACTGTTATAATAGTGAGTCTGTAATCAATAAACAGGGAAAAGAATATGAAGAAAAACGCTTTTATGATAATATGAAGGTGATTGACGGATTAT
This sequence comes from Coprobacter fastidiosus, assembly GCF_982245605.1. Lineage (NCBI taxonomy): Bacteria > Pseudomonadati > Bacteroidota > Bacteroidia > Bacteroidales > Barnesiellaceae > Coprobacter > Coprobacter fastidiosus. The sequence goes on from NZ_CEVCIF010000001.1 coordinate 133,441, forward strand.
GTATATATCGTCAGGAATTGTCTGATTCTTTTGTCGGGAGCGGATTGGATAGAAAAATAGATTATCTGGTAATAAGCGTGATCAGATTGTTAGTCAGAAAACGTATGGATGATGAGTTTATCAAAATGTGCTTGAGTTTTTTTACAGAAATAAATCTTTATCCTTTGCCTTATCGCAGATATGACTGGAAATATTCTTTTTTCAGGGTTCTTACATATACTCCGAAACGAATTTTATGGTGGAAAAGGTATATTGACACACCGGTTATCGGAAAAATAGCGGAGAAAATCTTTTAACAGAGGAACATCTCCGAAAAAACTCTCAACCCTGATGTAAGCAAAATTTAGGCAGGCTCTAAAGAAAGCCTGTCCAATAATTTTATGTATAGATCGATTGCTTCTCTGATTTCGCTTTTCAAAATAAATTCGTTTGCCGTGTGTGATCGTGCCGAATCTCCCGGACCTATTTTTACGGAGGTAAAAGGCATTAAGGCCTGATCTGAAAGGGTCGGAGATCCGAAAGGCTGTAATCCTAACATTTTTGCCCGTATAATAATCGGATGATCCGGTTCTATTTTTGACGAATTGAGCCTGAAAGATCTGGCCTTCATTTCACAGTTGATGTTTTTCTGCAAAATGGAGAATGCCTCTTCATTTTTATAGAGTTCGTTTGTCCGGACATCGACTACAAAGTCGCAACGGTCGGGTATTACATTATGTTGAGTACCCGCTTGAACTTGTGTGACGCTGAGTTTTACAGCTCCTAATTGTTCTGAAACTTTCGGGAATTGAAAATCTCGGAAATTCTCGATTATTTTTAACGCTTTGTATATTGCGTTTTCTCCTTCATTCCGTGCTGCGTGTCCCGATTTGCCATATACCGAGCAATCGAGAACCATCAATCCTTTTTCTCCTGTGGCAGGCTGCATTCCTGTGGGTTCTCCTACCACAGCTAAAGAGATGGTCGGTAATTCCGGTAATACAGACTCTATTCCGTTTTTTCCCGAAACTTCTTCTTCTGCAGATGCAAGAAAGATAAGATTATAAGGTTGTTGATTTTCGGTGAGAAAAATGAACACATGCAATAGACTTACTAATGATGCTCCAGCATCGTTACTACCCAATCCGAAGATTCGATCATCCGTTTCCGTGGCGGTATAAGGTTCTTTTTCCCAACCGGATACCGGTTTTACCGTATCGATATGAGAATTGAGCAGGAGAGTAGGACGTTTTTTGTCAAAATGCGGTGAAACAGCCCAGACATTATTCCCTTTCCTGAAAATTTGATTTTTGTAGGGATAAATGTTTTTTAAATATTGTTCGAGAACATTGGCCGCATTGTTTTCTTCCCGGCTTATGGATGGAGTTTCTATAAGTTCTTTCAGAAGATCGATAGCCTGGTAATAAAGTTCGTCAGTACTCATTTAGACTTTTTGTTTGGGTAACTTGACAAAAGTAATGAATAATTCGGGTTTAAAGAAAAATGTTAAAACAAACTGCATTAAATCATTGTTTTTCTATGTAAAAGGGCTTATTCTCCCTTAAAACTTATTAAAATAGTAAACGTTTGGTTTTTATCATTACCTTTGCAACTGATTTTATTTATATATTATATGGCAATAAAACACTTTTCTCTGTTGGTGCGCAGTCAAGCGGAGAAGTATGGTGACCGGGAAGTATTCCGTCATAAAGATTTTGAGAATGACAAATGGATATCCACTTCTTGGACTCAATTTTCGGAACAGGTAGAGCTTATTGCGTTGGCTTTCCTTACAATGGGTGTCCGAGAACAGGAAAATATAGCGACTTATACGCAGAATAGACCGGAAGGTTTAATTATAGATTTTGCCGCATACGAAAACCGGGCAGTAGTTGTACCTCTTTATGCAACCAGTTCACAATCCCAAATCGAGTATATTATTAATGAAGCGGAAGTCCGCTTTTTGTTTGTCGGAGGACAATTTCAGTATGATAATGCTTATGCTGCCCGTAAAAACTGTACTTCGTTAGAAAAGCTCATTATTCTTGATCCTTCTGTAAAATTGGCTGAGGATGATACCATATCGATTCGTTTCGAAGATTTGTATAAGATCGGTAAGCAGGCAGATAACGTTCTTCATTATACTTTGGAACAGCGTATGCTGAGTGCTTCGGATGAGGATTTAGTAAGTATTATTTACACTTCCGGAACGACAGGAGAACCTAAAGGGGTGATGCTTACGAACTCTAACTTCAATGAGGCTATGCGTATTCATATTCAAAGGTTGAAAATGGTTTCTGAGAAAGATATTTCTTTATGTTTTTTGCCGTTGACTCATATCTTTGAACGTGCATGGACTTATTTTTGTCTGGTGAAGGGTATCCGAGTAGTTATAAATCAAAAACCTGATGAAATACAGTCGATTATAAAAGAGGTTCGTCCTACTATTATGTGTAGTGTCCCTCGTTTTTGGGAGAAAGTCTATACGGCTGTGCAGGAAAAAATTTCTACAAGTAAAGGCATTCAACGAATAATGATGATGAAGGCTGTGGAAACCGGTCGAAAGCGAAATATAGATTTTCTTCGTTTAGAGAAAAAAGTGCCTTTCTTTTTAGAGTGCCGATATCGTCTTTGGGATAAATTGGTTTTATCTAAAATAAGGAAGGCGATAGGTGTTGAAAACGGAAATATATTTCCGACTGCCGGAGCGCCTTTATCAGATACGATAAATGAATTTTTGCATTCTTGCGGCATAAATATCATATACGGATACGGACTTTCGGAAACAACCGCCACGGTAACTTGTTTTGAGATTTCGGGCTACGAATTCGGAACAGTAGGTACTACTCTGCCCGGTATTCAGGTGAAAATGGGTGAGGATAACGAAATTTTGGTAAAGGGCGGTACTGTCATGAAGGGGTATTATAAAAAACCGGAAGAGACGGCAAAAGTTTTTACGAAAGACGGATGGTTCAAAACCGGAGATGCCGGGAAATTGAATGCTGAAGGATCATTAGTATTGACCGAACGTATTAAAGATTTATTTAAGACATCGACCGGTAAATACATAGCTCCGCAAGCTATCGAAACAAAGTTGGGAGAAGATAAGTATATCGATCAAGTCGCTGTTATCGGGGATCAGCGTAAATATGTAACGGCGATTATTATTCCGGCTTATGAAGCATTAAAAGAATATGCGGCTCAAAAGCAGATACAATATCGAAATTTGGAGGAATTGGTTAAGAATCAAAGTATTCAGAAATTGATACAAGAGCGTATCTCGGAATTGCAGGCTAATTTTGCACGATTCGAACAGATCAAACGTTTTACGTTGCTGCCTCGTGCATTCAGTATGGAAACCGGTGAGCTGACGAATACCTTGAAAATCAGGAGACCGGTTATCAATCAGCTCTATCGTGCCGAGATAGAAGCTATGTATATGTAATAGTTGCTTATTGAAGCAGTAATTTGTAAACGCCGTGTTGCGTGAAGTCGATTGTATTATGAAACTTGCGCAGTACGGCGTACTTTAATTTGGTTAATATATTTGAGTTAAGAAATGATTACGACAGAACAACTAAAAGAGACGGAAGAACGCAAGTTGGCGTTGAGGAGGTATCTTTGACATCGATGCGAAATTGATTCAGGTCGAAGAGGAAGAACTGAGAACTCATGTACCGGATTTTTGGGATGACCGAAAAAAAGCCGAAGTCCAGATGAAAAAAGTGAAAGATCTTAAATTCTGGATAGAAAGTTATGATGAGGTTGCAAAATCAGTGGACGAATTGAAAATTGCTTTTGATTTTGTAAAGGAAGAGGTGATTACAGAATCAGAGTTGGATGAGATTTATGCAAGGACGATCACTTTAATTGAGAATCTTGAATTGCGGAATATGCTTCGTAGAGAAGAAGATAAATTGGGGGCTGTTCTGAAAATCAATTCAGGTGCAGGAGGAACGGAAAGTCAGGATTGGGCTTCTATGTTGATGCGTATGTATTTGCGCTGGTGTGAGTCTCATGGCTATAAAGCCTCGATTTCGAATCTGCTCGAGGGAGATGAAGCCGGAATTAAGAGTGTTACGATACAGATCGAAGGAGATTATGTATATGGATATTTAAAGAGTGAGAACGGAGTGCATCGTTTAGTGCGTGTTTCACCCTTTAATGCTCAAGGTAAACGTATGACATCGTTTGCCTCGGCTTTTGTAACACCTTTGGTCGATGATACTATCGAAGTAGAGATCAGTCAGGCTTGCATCTCGTGGGATACATTCCGTTCGGGAGGTGCTGGAGGACAAAATGTAAATAAAGTTGAATCCGGTGTGCGTTTACGGTATCAATATAAAGATCCTTATACCGGAGAAGAAGAGGAGATCTTGATCGAAAATACCGAGACTCGAGACCAACCGAAAAATAAGGAAAATGCTTTGCGCCAACTGCGGTCTATCTTATATGATAAAGAACTGAAGCACCGTATGGCGGAACAGGAAAAGATCGAGGCCGGAAAGAAAAAGATCGAATGGGGATCGCAAATACGCAGTTATGTGTTTGATGACAGACGGGTTAAAGATCACAGAACCAATTATCAAACTTCCGATGTACAAGGGGTAATGGATGGGAATATCGATGCTTTTATAAAAGCTTATTTAATGGAATTCGGTGGAGAAAATGTTTAGAAAATGGAAAAATTGACATTGATAAAAGTCGGGGGTAAAATTGTAGAAGAACCCGATACTTTACAGAGTCTGTTAAAAACTTTTGCTCAAATTCCCGGACATAAAGTTTTGGTACATGGAGGAGGACGTTCAGCGACTAAAGTTGCTGCTCAGTTGGGGCTTGAAAGCGTAATGGTAAATGGCCGACGAGTTACGGATGCGGAGACGTTAAAAGTCGTAACGATGGTTTACGGAGGCTTGGTGAGTAAGAATATTGTTGCGGGATTGCAGTCTTTGTCTGTAAATGCACTGGGAATGACCGGTGCGGATATGGATATTATCAGATCTGAAAAGCGCCCTGTAAAAGAAGTGGATTACGGTTTTGTCGGGGATGTAAAGAAAGTACGTGGCGATATGCTGGCTACGTTGATTCGTACGGGAGTCGTGCCGGTTTTAGCTCCGCTTACGCATGACGGAAAGGGTCAATTATTGAATACGAATGCCGATACTATTGCCGGAGAAGCCGCAAAGGCTCTTGCTGCGTATTTTGATGTGACTTTGGTTTTCTGTTTCGAGAAGAGAGGGGTTTTGAAAGATGAAAATGATGATGATAGCGTGATTCCGGTTATTAATAGAGTGCAGTTCGAACAATATGTGCAAGACGGGATTGTTCAGGGTGGAATGATTCCTAAACTCGAAAATGCTTTTCAGGCGATTGATGCCGGAGTTAAAGAGGTCGTTATTACTCAAGCTTCGGCAATATTATCCGATACGGGAACACGTATTGTAAAGTGATATTCGATAAAATCGGAATAGGTATGAAAAATGAATCCCTGATTTGGTAACCGTCCTAAATCAGGGATTTTTATGTAACAACAGTTTTTTAATCTTTACTTAAAGCTTTATCTATTTTATAGATTTGGTATAAGTAAGTATTTTTCAATTCTTCTGTCGGAGCTTTATTCGCAGCATTTCGAAGAGATGATTTAAAATCAAGCAACATTCCATACCATTCATGTGAGCGCTCCGGGAGGACATTAAAGCGGACGCTTTGCATTGCCGACATTCCTTCATTCTCTGTTGTGGAATTTATAAGTTCCGGATATTTTCGAATATAATCGTAATATTGCAATACGTTTTTCTTATTTGTATCTTTTAATGCCAAACTTAATATTGAAGAGAAAGAAGATGAAGTTTCGGAAACTTTTCCTGTCAAATTGGACCATCGGATCAGATTATCTACAAACATGCTTTGCAACGATATTTTGTTGTCACTCGGTATTTTTCCGGCATTAGATTCTTTCATTAAAAAATTCATTACATCACGAGCAGCTTCGAGTTGTGTATAAGGATCATCTGATTTGCTTTCGCTCAATGCCATTGCATTTAGTTGTACGAAAATAAAGTTCCCGAAATAGTTTTGTGCAAAATTGCTAATGTTACTTTCAAGGCCGCAATTTTTAATTAAATCGGAATTGTCTAACCAAGTTAAATCCTCGATTTGTTGCATGATCCATAGTAACGAATTTTTTTGAATCTCTTTCGGTACGGATTGATATGTAGGGTTCGGATCTCCTGCATATTTTTCATTTATATAAATTCCTCCTACATTTTGAAAAACATGTATCATATAATCATATACTTGATTGATTATATATCCGTAAATTACTTTTCGGAAAGAATAGTCATAATCCTGTTTGTCGATCCAATTATTCATGCCGGCAATTACTTCGGACAAATTTTTAAAGGCAAACCCCACAGATTCAACGGCATTGTTTCCTAAATCTCTTGACATAGATCGAGGATCGTAAAAAGCTCTTCTGTTTTGTCGTTTCCCGTACATGTAAACCGGATTTCCTGATTTCTCCGATACCAGTTTTTTCAGCATAGCAGATTCTTTTTCAGGAGTATCAGCATTAGAAAAAGATCCGTATAGCCATCGTATAGCCCAATAATCATATTCTCCGATCGACTCCTGACACCATGAGTCCCCTTTTTTATAATGATCGGCAGATAGCAGATAGTTGAATGTCAGATCGTCCATTACCGATGAGCTGAGGCCTTTTTCTTTTGTGAAACCGGCAGAACGCAGAGAGTCGGTAGAATATGCTGCCGATCCGGCCAAATTGTCGGTCAGACCCAGGCAGTGACCTATGTTACGCATCAGCATGGAGACAAATGCTTTTCCAAAATCTTCTTCGTTCAAAGTCAACGTACGAGCACTTTTGTCGTAAGCTGCGGTTTGTAATAGCCGATCTCTCTGAATTTGCATCGGGAGATTATGACAAATATAAATATTTGCACTGATAATTTCTCCGGTGCGAGGATCGGTCCATACATTATCATTGATTCCTTCGGATGGAGAAATGACATAACGAATACAAGAATATTTCAAATTCGTGTCGTTGAAAGTTGAATCATTTTGCGGATATATTTTTGTACGGATAGCATCTTTATATCCGATTTTCTCAAATGCTTTATTCCATTGCGCTACGCTGCGAGAGATATATTCCTGCCATTTTTCAGGGAAAGTATTATCTACGTAAAAAACTATAGGTTTTTGTGGTTCAGAGAGTTTTCCAGATAGGAAAGCATCTTTATCTTTAGGTTCTAATCGCCAGCGGTTGGCATAGTACCTGTTTCTTGAGCCTTGCTGGTCTCCTGAAAATTCAATATATTGGGAGTAAGCAGTCCCGACTCGGGCATCTGCTTCGCGAGATATGAATCCTTCATCCGGAAGTTTCAGGAAAGTTCGTTTTACTAAGGCTGTCAAAGGTTTGTCTTCTACCATTTTAAAAATTCCGAATAGAGAAAGAGAAACAGAATAACTTAAGCAACTTGTTACCGATGCATTATCCGGATAGGCTTCTACGCTTGCGATTTGAGATCTGTTGCGTTTAAATGTTCCGGTTCTTTTTACATATCCTTCCAGACTATTATAGGCTTTAGGGTCTAAGGGATCGAGAGACTTATCATCGTTGATGAAAAATGATGTTGCTTCAAATACTATAGCTGAACTGTCCGGGGAGTATGCTGCAATCGGGAAAGATGCAATGACCGCTCCAATCTGACTTTTAGCAATTGCGGACTGGCCTTTTTTCTCTTTATCGAAAATTTTAATTTTCTCATTGATTTTACAAATATTGATGAGGGAATCCGATTTTTCGAAAATGACTTGTATAGGAGGCATCGGCTGAGCTCCTACGGAGGATTCTAATGGATCGCTGATTTTTTCTACCGTCGATCCCATCAGCATTCGTTGTCCGAGCGTACCGACAGGAACCTCCATATAGACTTTTCCCTCTGCCAAATGCATGGTGAAGAGCCCCTTTGCCTGAATATGTTTTTTATCTTTGAACAGTTTCTCGTATTTTGAGATATCTTTTACCTCTTCTGTTTTTGCACTTTGTTTATTCTTCTTTTTACGAGCAGAGGCATCAGGCATTCCTGCGGCGGTGAAAAGATATATTAATATTATGATTAGTTTTATATTGTTCATTTTCAAACTCCTTATAACTTCAATGAATTATCAAGATTATGCAATAACAACTGGTAGTGCAACCGGGTGTTTTTGTCTGGATGATTTATTTTCCCTTTCAAAATATTCCGTATTTTAAGCAAATAGCCGTAATATAATCCATCTTGCGGGCGAGCAATAAAGTAAGTTGCCGATGACGGTTCGTATCCGGCAACCGGATTCAAAGAAACATTTTCCACATGTTTGGATGCATCCGGACGACATGAACAGAAAGAGCTGTGGGCTATTGGAGATGACCCTCTCAAGAAATCTGGAATACCGATGAATCCTTCTCCTGACAAAGATTTTGTTTTGGCTTCTTTCCCGATTTTTATTCCGGCGCCGATTCCTACATATTTCACAAAAAGATTTTGCATTTTTATTTGATTCTCGGATAGTTTTTCGCCGGATAAGGTAGGTTTCCATACATATTGATAAACATCTTCTAAACAGTCTGTTACAGTATAAGCGTTTTTCTCTGCTTTGAGTGCGGATAATTCTACTTTATTCGGAGAGGCGATAACAGCTTTCATAACTTCATTTCTCAACAAATCTGCAGGAGACCCCATCAGGGATATTTCTTTCATCAGTTCTTTGTTATCGATCCAGTCCATAGAGGATATTTGGTCTAACAGGAATTTTACGGCAGCTTTTTGTTTCTCGGCAGGCACACTCATCACCGCTTCAACCTTATCTCCTACATGTTTCTCATTTAAATAAATACCGCCTACATTACCGTAAACATGCATTAAATAAGTGAGATACTGCATGATTACTCCATTATAAATAGAAGTTCGGTAAGAATAATCGGGATCTTCTTTGTCCACCCAATTGTTTAGATTTTCCAGAATGTATTTTAAATTTTTTATGCCGTATTCGCTCGCTTTCATTGCATTATCGCCTAAATCTTCTGTCTGGGATTTCGGATCGATAATCTGTCCTTGCTGTTTCCCGTAACGGTATATAGGATTCCCGGATAACTCTGAGATCCATTTAGATGTTATCTTATATTCATCTTTAGCTGTCGATGTGTTAGGTAACGGTGTATAGTTCCATTTGACAAGAAAACGGTCATATTCTCCAAAACGGGGTGGAGTTAATTTTACTCCCCTCTCCATGTCTCCCGGCTGTGCTACATAGTTGAATCGGGCGTAGTCCATGATAGACGTCGTCGTACCGTATTTTTGTGTAAATGAGGGAGACCGTAATGAATCGACGGGAATTACGGAAGACGCACTCATGTTATGCATAAAACCTAAACAGTGTCCGACTTCATGTGAGATAACATAACGCAATCCGTCTCCGATGATCTCGTCCGGAATAAGCGTATGTCGCACCCGTTTATCAGCTTGAGATGTTTGGATGAATAACCAATTATTTAATAATTCTATTGCATCGTGGTATAAATAGACCGAGGCACTTAGAATTTCTCCGCTACGCGGATCTACCCATGAGGGACCCATTGCATTTTCTATGGCAATCGGAGCATAACGGATACAGGAATATTTGATGTTATCGGGATCGAATTCCGGATCGTTTTCAGGGAAATCGACAGCTTTGATAGCATTTTTAAATCCGATTTCCGAAAATAGTTCGTTCCATTGATTTACACCTTCTTTAATATATTTACGCCATTTTTCCGGGAAGTTGTTGTCTATATAAAAAACAATCGGTTTTTTAGGTTCGACTTTTTCTCCGCGTTTGTAAGCTTCCATATCCGAAGGTTCGAGCCGCCATCGATAGGCATAATATATGTTTTTGGTTTTTTGCTCTTTTGCAGAATAATCGGTTATTTGTACGGGAAATATGGCTATTCTGCTATCTGTAATGCGGGGGCGATATGGGGTTTCTTCCAACAGAATGATAGACCGAGTCATCAATGCTGTGAACGGAATGTCCTTTGCTGATGTTCCGCGGCTACCCGAAATGGTATATGTATAAGACAGATTACTACGAATTAAAACGTTGTCGGGAAAGGCTTTTATTTCTCCTAAACTCGATTTATCTTTTTGAAAGATTTCTGATCTTCTCATGCCCCAACTCAGATTGGCGCTATATTTGTCGAATGGAGTCATCAACTTATTGTCCCCTACAAAAAAATCTGTTACGTCAAATACTACTGCACTGCTATCCGGTGTATAGACCGAAATTTTGAAAGTTTCTAATATCGCATCTATGTTACTTTTTGCAATGGAGCGTTGAATATTTTCATCTTGATCGGAATTTATGTTTTCTGATTGAACAAGATTCATGCAGATAATATCATTCATTTTTGAAAATCGGAAATGAATCGGATCTGTCGGTTTAGAACCGATAATTGCATTTGCATTATCACTGATCTCGGAGACCGTCGATCCTAAAAGCATATCGCGGTTTAAAAGATTTATCGGGAGTTCGAAATACAGTTTCCCTTTCATTTTGTGCATCTTTATCAAGCCGTTTACAGTCGTATGCTTTTCAGAAAAGAATTTGTCGTATTCACTCTTTTCTTTAACAGCTTCTTTGTTCGCCTCATTTTTTTTCTTTTTCTTAAAAATACCTGCCGAGCATTCCGGCTGATATAATCCGAACGCAAAACTGCATGTCAGGATCAACAACAATTTGTTTACTTTTATCATTATATAGTTGATTATTGATTTTGAGTCAAGAAATACAGGCTATCCATTAATATGCAAAAGCAAAATTAAACTATTATTCTTTATCTTTCTGTACATTAAAAGTTTTTTTCAAGCAGAAACATAATAATCATATTCGATATGATTATGAAATTAATTATTAATATAGAAGCAAATAATAAATTTTTACTATCGGATTGTATTCAAGCAAAATTGTGTACCTTTGTTTGGCTACTGATAGCATCTGAGGTTTCAATGGTATGTATCTGGAAATAATCATAAATATTGAGAGAATATGAGTTTTAATATCGTAAGAGATAATAAAAAGCGTGTCGTTATTGTGGGAGGTGGATTCGGAGGCTTGAAATTGGCGAATAAGTTGAAAAAATCGAATTTTCAGGTCGTATTGATCGATAAAAATAATTACCACCAATTTCCGCCGTTAATATATCAGGTCGCTTCGGCCGGGATGGAACCGACTTCTATATCTTTTCCGTTTCGTAAGATATTTCAACATCGTAAAAATTTCTATTTCCGTATGGCTGAGGTCCGGGCGATCTTTCCCGAGAGAAATATAATTCAGACTTCTATCGGAAAAATTGAATATGACTATCTTATTTTAGCAGCCGGTACGACGACTAATTTCTATGGCAACCGACATATTGAAGAAGAGGCGATACCGATGAAAAATGTGTCTGAGGCAATGGGCCTTAGAAATGCTCTTTTAGCGAACTTTGAACGGGCTCTTACTTGTGCGACTAAACAAGAGCAGCAGGAACTTTTGAATGTTGTGGTTGTAGGTGGAGGCGCTACTGGGGTGGAGGTCGCCGGGGTTCTTTCGGAAATGAAAAAATTTGTATTACCGAATGATTATCCCGATATGTCCAGTAATCTGATGCATGTTTACTTGATTGAGGCAGGACCTCGTCTGCTTGCAGGAATGTCCGAAAAATCTTCTGCTCATGCAGAACAGTTTCTTCGGGAAATGGGCGTGAATATTCTGTTAAATAAAAAAGTAGTAGATTATCGTAATCATAAAGTGGTTCTTGAAGACGGTAGTGCAATAGCAACACGTACGTTTATTTGGGTGAGTGGAATAACTGGCGTGCCAATTAGAAATATGGACTCTTCTTTAATAGGGAGAGGAGGCCGAATCAAAGTGAATGAATATAATCAAGTAATAGGGCTGAATAATGTGTTTGCGATTGGCGATCAGTGTATTCAGTTGACCGATAAGAAATACCCTAATGGACATCCTCAGTTGGCACAAGTCGCAATACAGCAAGGAGAATTATTGGCAAAAAATCTGGTCCGGTATGAAAAGGGAATGAAAATGAAACCTTTCCATTACCGAAATTTGGGTTCTATGGCGACCGTGGGACGTAATCGGGCTGTGGCCGAATTCAATAAGGTGAAAATGCAAGGTTGGTTTGCTTGGATAATGTGGTTGGTTGTTCATTTACGATCTATTTTAGGTGTTCGGAATAAGGTAATCGTGTTGTTGAATTGGATATGGAATTATCTTACTTATGATCAGTCTATGCGTATGATAGTATATGCCCGTAAGGCCAAAGAAATACGTGATCGGGAAATTATAGAAGCTACGACTCATCTCGGAGATGATTTGATGCAAGAACAACAGCAGAAAGAGCAGCAAAAAGTAGAACGATCTGAATAGTAATTTTTAATAAATTCTAAAATTATTCAATTATGAAAGTCGCAATTATCGGGGCCGGAAATATGGGAGGGGCTATTGCTAAAGGATTAGCTCAAGGAACAATTATCAAGAACAGTGACATAATAGTGGCTGATCCGGATATAAAAAAGTTAGAACAATTGCAGAGTCATGCTCCTGAAATATCGATTGTAACTCAAAATCAAGAGGCCGTAAATTGGGCGGATGTGATTATTCTGGCTGTGAAACCTTGGTTGGTGTCCGAAGTATTGGGACAGTTAAGAATAGATCCGGAGAGACAACTTTTGATTTCTATTGCCGCAGGTGTAAGCCTTGAGCAATTGGCTCAAATAACTTCTTCTAAAATGACGATCTTCAGATTAGTTCCCAATACGGCTATATCAGAAATGGCAAGTATGACATTGATTTCATCTTTCAATGCGTCGGAAGAACAAGAACGGCAAATTGTTGATATTTTTAACGAAATGGGATTGGCAATGCTTATTCCTGAGTCGCAGATTGCGGCAACAACGGCTTTGACTTCTTGTGGAATCGCTTATGTCCTGAAATATATATATGCAGCAACGGAAGCCGGAGTAGAGATGGGAGTGTATCCGAAAGCGGCAATGAAAATGATTGCACAGTCTGTAAAGGGAGCTGCCGAACTGGTATTGAATAATGATACTCATCCTGCTATTGAAATAGACAAGGTTACTACTCCCGGAGGAATAACGATCAAAGGGTTGAATGAGTTGGATCATGCCGGATTCACTTCTGCAATTATTAAAGCAATGAAAGCAAGTCGATAAATCCGAAAAAATGTCGTTTGAAGAAGCCGTATTCTTATGAGGGTTTTGTATATTTGGAAAATAATCTAATTAAATATATATGTCAGTAAATAAAGTTATTCTTATTGGAAACGTGGGTAAAGATCCCGATATAAGATATCTCGATAATAATGTATGTGTCGCAAATTTTCCACTGGCGACAACCGATCGGGCATATACTACTCGTGCAGGAGTTCAGATTCCTGAAAAAACAGAATGGCACAATATCGTTTTGTGGCGTGGATTGGCGGAAATAGCAGAAAAATATGTCCGTAAAGGAACTCAACTTTATATTGAAGGAAAGATTCGCACTCGTTCTTGGGTAGATCAAAGCAATATCACTCGTTATACGACAGAGATTTATGCGGATAATATGGAACTGTTGGGACGTAAAAACGAACAAATCGGGGCGTCTCCGGTTTCTCAAATCGATAATCCTGTGCAACCGTCATTAACTTCTCCGGTACAAGGGAGTAATGTGGATTCTGGGAATAATGATATAGATGATTTGCCGTTTTAATTTTTTAATTGTACTTTTGCCAAGAGTACAACATACTCACACATAAATAGTTCCTTCCCGGTTTGACAGGAAGGCACTATTTCTTGTATGGCGGAGAGATTCCGAGAGGAGTATCTTCGATATGTTTAACTAATATTTATTTACTTGGACCCGGACAGTTATTTATCGACATTTCTTACCTCAATAGAGGTTTTACCTATTACATCAGGTGGTATTTTTGCGCTCTTTATGGCGTTTTTGTGTTTAGTTTTTTCCGGTTTTGTATCTGCTTCGGAGATTGCGTTTTTCTCCTTATCTCCGCAAGACCAAGCCGAAATCGAAGAAGAAAAGAAGACTCAGGATGTTTTAATAAAAAATCTGTTAGCCCGTTCTGAATATCTGTTGGCGACAATCTTGATCGCTAATAATCTTGTCAATGTTGCGGTAGTAATGCTTTGCAATTTTTTCATTTCGGAAACGATCATATTCAGAAGTCCGGTTATCTCTTTTTTGTTTCAAGTTGTAATTTTAACATTTCTATTGTTGCTTTTCGGAGAGATTATGCCGAAGATCTATGCAAAACATAACTCTCTGACTATGGCACGCAGAGCAGCAGGAGTGTTGACCCATCTTGAGAAAATGTTTCGTTGGTTGTCTTGGGCTTTGATTAAATCTACTCATATTATTAATAAACATATTTCGCGGAAAAATACTAATTTGTCTATGAACGAACTTTCTCAAGCATTGGAGATGACTCAGGTCGATGAGAATGAAGAGAAAGAAATGCTTGAGGGAATTATCAAGTTCGGGGGAAAGACTGTGGAAGAGATAATGACTTCTCGCGTTGACATGACAGATATAGATATACGTATCAGCCTTTCTTCGTTAATAAAGATAATCGTTGAAACCGGATACTCCCGATTACCGGTGTATGAAGGTTCACAGGATAATATTAAAGGGATTATTTATATTAAAGATTTACTACCCTATATAAAAGAGAAAGATTTTGATTGGTCGAGTTTGTTAAGGCCTGCATATTTTGTTCCGGAAACAAAGATGATAGATGATTTGTTGGAAGAATTCCGGAAACAGAAAATTCACATGGCTATCGTCGTAGATGAGTTTGGAGGAACATCCGGAATCGTTACGATGGAAGATATTCTGGAGGAGATTGTCGGAGAAATCAGTGATGAGTATGATGAAGAAGAACAGCAGTATGTGAAGATCGATGATAATACTTATATTTTTGAAGGAAAGACGTTGCTAAATGATTTTTATAAAATTACCGGCATCGATGAAAACGACTTCAATGAAATTTCGGAAGATGCGGAAACTCTTGCCGGTTTGATTTTAGAAATAAAGGAAGATTTTCCTGCTGAGAAAGAGAAAATTTGTTATGGGAAATATCTGTTTACTATTTTAGAAGTAGATAAACGTCGTATAATTAAGATTAAAGTCAGAATCGACCGTGAAGAAAAAGAATAAACAAGCTCGGACTTTGTATTATTATGGGTTCGGAATATTCCTTTTTATGTTGTTGATACTGCTTACAGTAGCGGGCTGTCGTCAGGATTATTCTCCTAAACCTGACGGATATTTGCGAATCGATCCTCATCCGAAAGCGTATAAATTAATTGATAAAACCGGTTTTCCCCTTTCTTTTGAAATATCGCAGAGCGCACAAGGTATCATAGACAATTCTGTTGCATCTGCATGGATAAATATTATATATCCTCGTTATAAAACTACGGTTTATTGCACTTATATTCCCATAGATAAAAAAAATAAAACCTGTATTTTTGCTGAAAGTAAAGAGCTTGTATATCGTCACGGAATCAAGGCGGAAAAAATTCAGGCTCAATTGTATGAAAATGCTGAACGGCATTTATATGCTACTTTATATTCGTTAACAGGAAATACGGCGACACCATTGCAGTTTACGGTTACCGACAGTATTTCCTATCTTTTTCGAGGGGCATTATACTTCGATACTCCTGTTAAGAGAGATTCTGTTGCTCCGGTGATAGAATATGTGACACAAGATATTATGCACTTGATAGAAACCGTACAACCTCAAAAATAATATGCCGTTAATCTCTATACAAGAAATGATTCCGGGTGTTAGGATTGCTCTTTGGAAACCTGAGGAAACTCCGGAAGAACTGTTATCGATATTAGGAAATACACATTTGTATGAGTCGATAATGGCGTCTTGTAAAACAGAAAAACGGAAGATAGAAAAGCTTACGACCCGAATTCTGATAAATTTGCTGCAAAAAGGAGAGGCGGAAATAAAATATAATGATAATGGAAAGCCTTATCTTGTTTCTTCATCTGAATATATTTCTGTTTCTCATACTCAATGTTGTATTGCCGTTGCAATATCTTCCCGGCCGATAGGAATCGATGTCGAAAGAATTGCAACAAAGGTTCTCGCTCTAAAGGAAAAATTTTTAAGTGTTTCTGAAATACAGTCGATCGACTCGAACAAAGAACTCATCCACACATTATTACTGTGGTCTGCCAAAGAGTCTATCTTTAAATTAATGGATGCGACAGGAGTAGATTTCAAAAAGAGCATCCATATAAAAAAGTTTATTCCTGAAGTTAGCGGTTTATTTGTAATTGGCGAATCGCATACGCAAAAGCACAACTTTTATACGATTTTTTATAAAGTATACCCACAGTATGTTCTGACAATTTGTTTTTAGAAACTGTTTAAAATTCTTTTGTAAAGAATGAACAGTTTTTTAATTGTTTGTATTATATCTATTTTAATACAATAGAAAGCTTTTACTCTTTAAAAACTTGATTTATTATAAATTTAATATTCTATGTAATAGAAAATAATACACTTTTTTATTATCCGTATATTTATTTTGTACAACACACATAAAAAATAAATTATCATGAAAAATCTTTTTATTGGTAAATATTTGGTTATTGCCTTATGCCTGTTGTCGGTTCAATCTCTTATAGCAAAAGACATATATTTGTCTGTTAATGGAGTGGATACCAATAATGGGTTATCTGAAAGCGGGGCGGTAGCTACGTTGACAAAAGCCCTTTCATTAATAGAGGACGGCGATAATATAAGGGTATCTGGGATAATAGACGTGTCTAAAGAAGTTTCCGGGATAGAGGGAGTTGCTATACCGCAAATGGGGTTTTCGATTATTGGAGATTCTCCTTCGACTTCAGGTTTTACGGGTAACGGTGTTACACGGATTTTTAATATTGACTCTAATGATAAAGAGACACAGTATAAAAATTTATCTTTTATAAATGGTGCGCAAAATCAGACAAAAGGGTCTGCAGTCTTTATCCAAAATTCAAGATCTGTATTTACAAACTGTATTTTCAAAAACAATATTGCTGTATCTTGTAAGGGAACAGTATACCTCTATACTCCGAATCAAGTAGAATTTTATGATTGTATATTTACGGATAATCAGGTGCAGCAGGGAGGAGCTGTTTTCTCTGAAATGCGTGGAAAATTAGTAATGGATCGATGTATGATCACAAATTGTAATCTTCAGTCGGTTGCGAATTCTAACGGTGGGGGACTTCAGATACTCGGAATAGAATCTTTTGTATTGAAAAACTCTACTGTTCGCAATTGTTCGGTGGCACAAAGAGGCGGAGGTATCAATATAGAAAATAATATCAACACGAACGAAATAGTCAGAAGCTCGATACGTATCGAAAATTCTCTTCTTGCAGAAAATAATGCAACAGATGCCGGAGGTGCTATTGCTATAAAAAATGCACTTTCTGATAATATTATGGATATGCAGATAATAAATTGTACGATCTGGAAAAATTATGTGAAGACTCAGGGGGGAGCTGCTTTATATATTCCTTCGGCTCAGAAAGGCAGTAGTGTAAGTATTGTTAACTGTACCATAACCGAAAATACGGCTTCTGGCAACAGAGGTTTTGGTTGCGGATTATGTTTTTGGAAAGAGAATGATAATACTTCAACCCAGCTTTTGGCAAAACGGATATATAACTCGATCGTTGAATCGAATATGACCGATCCGCAAGGCCAATCTTCAGATATGGGTTTTCGTTATACTCCTGTAGAAGGGGAAGATCTTTTTATCTCTAATACTTATTTGGGCTTCGGGGTTCAAACTGGCGCTCCTCTTAAATTGGAAACAGGAAATGGAAATGTTTCGGGATATGAATTGTCTCGCTTATCCGGACTTGTATCTTCAACCGAAGAATATGTAAATCGTCAAAACTCTATTCCTTTGTTTCCGAATTGTGATGCGTTGACTGCAGGAAAAGCTTCGTTTTTGCAAGATCTTGGAATAAATACCGATCAAATAGGGAATATCCGTTCATTCGAAAATGGAACTTGTGCCGTCGGTGCTGTGGAAATGGCTGCGACGTTAGATCCGGGAAAAATAGACGGAAGTTATCAGCATATAATCATGTATGGACAGAGTCTATCGACCGGACATCAGTCTTGGCCGGTCATATCGACGGAGAATGTTTCGGGAAATTTTATGATCGGAGATCAGGTATGGATCAACTATGGTAATAAAAACTTTGACGAGATAAAACCTTTGATAGGAAATGTATCAGCTGCTTTTGCGAATAATAGTAATATCCGAAACCGGAATGCTGGGACAATTGCAGAATGTCCGTTGTTAGGTGCAGTAAACCATATTCAAAAGAAACTTCAACCGGGAACAAATATTTTGGCAACCTCTGCCGGGACAAGCGGGACGAGTATCGAAGAGCTTTCTAAAGAAAATGAATTTTCTACCTGTTACAGCCAATTCAGCAATACTTTGTTGCAGGGTTCTAAACTTGCCTTTGAAAATAATAAGAGTATTTCTTGTCCGGTAATATTTTTCATGCAGGGCGAATATAATTATACATCGTACGAAAATAAAGGTATGACTGTCGGATCATACAGTACTACTGACGGAAAGTTATATTATAAATATTTATTGCAGTTAAAGAACAACATGCAGGATGCCGTAAAGAAATATTATGGACAAGACGATGCTCCATTGTTTATTACATATCAGACAGGGGCTCAATATACTCGGGGCACTACGTTAGAGGTCGGTATGGCTCAATTAAATGCTTCTAATGAAAATGAAGATATTGTATGTGCCGGACCGGTATATCCGATGACCGATCGAGGGGGGCATCTCGATAGTAACGGTTATCGTTGGTATGGAGAAATGTTGGGGAAAGTATATTATAAAACTTGTATTTTGAAAGAGGATTTTAAACCGTTGCAACCGATTGAGATTACCCGTAATCCGGAAAACGCTAATGAGATATCTATCCGGTTTATAGTTCCTAAATTACCTCTTGTTTTTGATTCAAAATTGGTTGAGTCTCAAAAAAATTTAGGATTTGTTCTTTCTAATAATGGTGTGGAACAGACTATTACAAATATACAAATAAAAGATGATTGTGTAGTATTGACGAGCGCTTCTCCGCTGACCGGGAATGTAGAAGTGTCTTATGCTACACAAAAAACTAATGGACATGGAAATCTTCGGGATAGTGATGATTACGAGGCTTTTTTCAACTATATTGATTTAGATAAAAAGGTCAATGGAGAATATGTGTATCCGAGAGATGAGAATGAAACGACTTTAAGACCAAATTATGAACCGAGAGATGAAAATTTCAAAATTATTTATGATCAACCTTATCCGTTGTACAATTTCAGTGTAGCTTTTTATTATAAGATACCTCAGGGAGAAAATATATATAAAGTTCCAAGTCTGTCTGCAGTAAATAAAGTGACGGAAAATATGCCGCTGATATACCAAAATGGAAATAATTTGATTGTGCAGTTACCGAATAATGAAAAGGGTACGGCAATGATTTTCAATATGTACGGACAAAATTTAAAATCGGTTATTTTGGATGAAAATAAGACGAGTATTCCCGTTGCATCTTTGGATAAAAAGATTTATATCGTCAAAATTTTGACCAAAAACGGAAGTATAACTCAAAAAGTACAGATTCGATAAGGTTCGGGAATAATCTATGTAGAACCTTGTAAATTAATGATATACTGTGAGAAAATATATGATTGATATTAAAATAGGAAATAGCGTTTTTTAAGAAATTTTCCGGAAAAACGTTCATTTATTTGGACAAATATAGAATTTTTTAACCCAAAAAACAATCTTGCTAAAAATATTTTTATCTTCAGCACTTTAAAGGTAAGAATAAAAATTTAAAATTTTCCGGAAAACTAAGTCCAAATAAACGAACGTTTATTTAAAGTGATTTGCTGAAGTGTAAAAAATATGGTCATCACATTGATTTTATTTTATTCTCATAAACGTTCATGAACAGGATAAAAAGAATTTGTATTAAATATGTTTTAACCATGAGAAAAATAATATTGTTATTTTTTATATTCTTGCCGTTTTTTCTTAATGCACATGAACCTAATTATGGATTGTATTTTAAATCCCATAGATATATGGGAGCGGAGCGTACGGCATTGGTTCTTAATAATAACAAACCTTTTAGCCTGAATAAAGAATTTATTCTTTCATTCGATATGAGTTTGAGAAATGAATTCATTTTCGGTACTGTATTTAAAATAATAAGTGATACGCAAGATGTCATATCGCTCAATTTTATTGCTGATGAGAAAAATAACCAATATCCTATACTCTCTATAAATGATAATGTATACCCTATAACCAATAGAATAGAATTGAATAAATGGTTCTTTGTGAATATTCGATTCTCTGCGAAAAAAGATTCGGTGCTGTTGGATTATGACAAAATACATCTGGCAATACCTTTTTCTTTTAAAGATTGGAGAGAAGTGAGCCTTTATTTCGGAGTATGCAGGCATTCTAATTTTTCATCAGCTGAAATTCCTCCGATGAATGTCCGGGATATAAAAATTCATTCCAATAATAAATTGATTCGATATTGGCAACTTAAACGGCATACGATAGATTGTTGTTATGATGAAATCCAAGATATTCCGGCTATTGCCGTAAATCCGGAATGGATTATTGACAATCATACACGATGGGATTTTTTATATTCCAAAGAATTTCCAGAACTTACAAATCCCCAATATGCCTTTGATCCTCAAAAAAATCTTATATACATAGTTCCTGACCATAAAACGGTTATATGTTATAATCCAAGGTCTGGGAAAGATAGTATCATCCTTGTAAAAGGGGGGTATCCGGCATCGAGAAGTACAAATCAACTGATTTTTGATACGGTAAGGAACAAGCTTGTTTCTTATAATTTGGATGAACGTACCGTGTCGGAATTTTCGTTCGAGAATGACTGTTGGAGTAAAGAAACGCCTTCGGTCAAGGAACATAGTTTTTGGCATCATACCACATCTTTTTATGAAAAAGGACATTCTATATTTGCTTTTGGGGGATATGGTTTTTATTTATATAAAAATGATTTGTTCAAAATAAGCCCTGAAAAAGCGGAATGGGAAAATGATAAACTTATTGTGATTCCTCCGAGATATTCTTCTGCATCGGTAATCGTTGATGACCATCTTTATATTTTCGGTGGACGCGGATGTAAAACCGGCAAGCAAGAACTGAATCCGCATATATATTATGATTTATATTCTGTAAATCTGAAAACAAAAGAGACGAAGCTTATTCGGCAATTCAAAGAAAAACGGCAATTCTTACCTTGTGGAAATATGATTTATAATTCTGCAGATTCTTGTTTTTATGTCTTGACCAATTGGCAAAAGGGAACTTTATTTAAGATTTCTTTAAATCATGCTGACTTGCAAGAGGCATCGAGCCCTATAAACCAGTCGGCAATAGAATCGGATTATACATTTTATACATTGTTTTATTCGGAACAAGATTCGAAACTATATGCGTTGTTCTGTAAAAATTTTAAGACAGGAAGTTCTGATATTTCTATATTCGAGATAAATTATCCTCCGATAGCTCAATCCGATATTGTGCAGGAAGTTCCGGACAAATCTGCTCAATTGATATGTTGGGGAAGTTGTATTGGATTAGGGATTGTTTTGTTGTTTTTGATTGCAATTTATATCTATCGGAAAAAAAAGAGAAAAATTCGTTTTCAGGATATGTCTCATGAAACAGATGCATTTGAACAGCCTCATGCCAATAAGACGAAAAATAATTCTCGACAATGCATCAATTTGCTTGGAGGATTTAATATCATAGACAAGGAGGGACGGGACATTACCGTACATTTTACTCCTATATTGAAGAACCTCCTGCTTCTTATATTATTATATAGCGAAAATGACGGAAAAGGTATAAACAGTAAAAATATAGAAGCGATCTTGTGGCCGGACAAAGAGGAGAAGTCGGCGCGTAATAATCGTAATGTTTCCATTACTCGGCTTAAAACCCTTCTTTCTGAGATAGGGAATATTCAACTATATAATGATAATCGATTTTGGAAGTTGACTTTAGGAGAAGACGTGTCTTGTGATTATTATCGGGTATTGGATCAGATGAGAAAGATCAAGGAGCATCCGGAATTAAAAGAACGGCTATTGCCCGAAGTGCTTGATTATTTAATGTTAGGGCCTTTGCTCCCTCATACGCAGATAGATTGGGTAGATAAATTTAAGAGTGACTATACGAGCCTTGCTATTGATTTCTTGAATAGACTTTTGCAAGAAAATGATTCTAACGATGTAACCAAGTTACAGCTTACGGATGTAATTTTTCTATATGACTCGTTAAATGAGGATGCTTTAACTATGAAATGTTATATTCTGTATAATTCTGGGAAAAAAGGTCTGGCAAAAAATACGTATGATAATTTCTGTAAAGAATATTTCTCTTTATTGGGTGAAAAATATAAATATAGTTTAGCTCAAATTTTGGAATTTGCAGAACATCAGGATAAAGTGAAACATGCATAAAAAAGACGTGAAATGACCTTTTATGTTATGAATTAGACGTATTAAAATAGTAGTCATAAAAGTAGTGCTGCTTTAACTTATTTATATATGAGTTAAAACAGCACATTCTTAATTCAGGAATGTTATTTTTATCGATTTGGATTTTGCATTAAAAAGATTTTGATACTATAAGAGAAAGGGGCTATCCGATTTTTTGGATACCCCCGAATGCAATTGAGCAAATTGTAACGTTATTTTATAAATTTCTTTGTAACGACTTTCCCTTTTGACGATGTACATTTTACGATATATGCACCACGTTCCATATTTTGAGTAGTTATAACAGTCGTGTTTTTTTGCTCGGCAACTTTATATCCGGATATAGCGTATATTTCCATATCGACTGGTTCTGTAACTCGGATTTCTTTGTTGCTGATAACAATTTCAGGATAAAATTCTATCGTATTGGTCGAAATTCCTGATAATTCACCATTAAAGTCGGGATCTACACTTCCGGTAAATCGTACAAACCAATATTGGATATTATTATCTGCATATATCCAAATTTCATCACCGGCATTATATGTGTAATCTGTTGAGAATGGCTCAAATCCGTTAGCTCCTTCTACAATATTCGTGTTTCCGGTAGTTAATACAGATATTGTGCCTGCATTATATTTGCTGATAATAACATTTCTGTCTTGTCCTGTACTTCCGGTAATTGCACCTACGGAGATCGATCCATCCGAAGTAGGTTTAAATTTTATGACGCGGTTTGCCGGGATATTTGTATCAGGATCGATTTTTGAATCGCCTCCGGCTTTTAATTGTCCTGCTAATTTGGTTTTTGTTCCATCGATATTGAAACTTTTATTACTGGAGGCCCAAGTCATGGTTAATGTTTTTGAAGACCCTTCTGGTGTAGGACCTACATATATAACCAGTCCGTCTTTTATACATGTTTCTGTAAACTCTCCTGTCGCACTGTAAAATGTTGATAAATCCCATAATTTATTGCTTATTACAGGTTTTTCTCCGTTAGGAGTATATCTAATAGCATAAAAGTTTATTCCGGCATTGGTTGTGAGAGTAAGAGTCGTTGCAGGACCGGTATAATTCATAGTTATGTAATCTGTACTTTCATCTCCTTCAGCTTTTGTGAACAGAGTATATCCTTCTATGGTGAATGATCTTTCCGGTTCACTGGTACTGCTCGATAGAGCTGCTATTTCGATTGTCCCCGGTCCGGTTACAGGAAAGGTGAGGGAGCGATCTCCTCCACCGGATTTTAATCTTTTAGTATATTGGTCAGTACCGAAAGTTTTGGTATTGGGTTCTACTGTCCACACTTTACTGGCATTAATCTCTAATCCGTTTATGGGTGTATTTTCCGTAATTGTTCCATCAGAGAGATTTTCAAAAGACCATGTCGTAGTTTGCGCTTTAATTCCTAATGAAAGAGCTGCGAATACAAGAAAAGTAGTAAATGTCTTTTTCATATATATAAATTTTAGTTAATGATCGATATGCAAATGTATTTGTATCGAATGCTTTGGAATAGGAATTTTTGATGCTTTATGTGGATAAATTGGAATAGAAAAGGAAATCTTTCTTTTGTCCTGTTTTAGAAAGGTTTTTATTGATTGATTTGTAAGGGAAATTATAGAGAGGTTATAGAGCTTGTCGCACATTTGTACGTTAGTTAATAGATACATACCTTTGAATAGACATGGAGCAAGATCGAAGAGCTTGTGGTTCAAGAAGCCGTTTGAATTTTGTCCCGGTCAGGTTTTAAAATTTCTTTATCGAAAAAATTAGATAAGCTCATTAGGGGGGGTAAAATAAAAAAAGACAACTTTAAAGCTGTCTTTTGAGCCGATAGAGGGATTCGAACCCACGACCCCGAGATTACAAATCACGTGCTCTGGCCAACTGAGCTATATCGGCAAGTGGGTAAGCGACCTACATCGCGTCGCTACGACCGGCTACCCTTGCTGCGGTCAAGCCCTGGGGGATTGACCGGGAGCTGACCGTGTAGGACTTACCCGGCTGCAAAAGTAGATATTTTTTTCTGTTCCGCAATAGCTGTGTCTGAAAAAAATATATAGAAAGAATTCATTCGTTTAAAAACTAAATAGTTAGTTCAGTATATTTTTTTTGTTTATCTTTCTCTGATTAATCCTAATTTGCACATTTTATTGTCTCATATCGAAGTTCATGACATAAAAAATAATAACTTTGCCGTTGTTGATAAAATAAGTTTTATAGCAAAATAAGGTTACGAATGTTACGAGAAGCACCTAAAAAGTCGATCGCGCGTTACGCAATGGAATATGGAGTTTATTTCGGAATATATTTGATTGTGAAATTTGCATTGACTACATTTAGTTTGAATAACTTTGTCGCGAATTTTGTATCGGAAGTTTTATTGATAGCGATTCCGTTTATACTTTATTATATTATGCGGCATTATAAAAAACAAGACGGAGGAAATGTGCGTTTCTCACAATTGTGGATGTTCGGAATATTTTTGTTTTTCTTTGCATCGTTGTTGAGCGGAGTTGCCGAATATGTTTATTATAGATATATAAATCCGACTTACATAGAGATGCAAATGGCTGCAGTACTCGACCTGATTGAGAAGATGACACAAGCTCAGGATTCGGAAATGTTACAAGTGATGAGGGACGGCTTAGCAAAAGGCGGAGCTCCTTCTCCGATTGAGATGGTATTTCAGACGATTTGGGCGAATGTGTTTTTCGGGTCTCTGTTATCTATAATTATAGCTTTGATAGTTTCCCGAAAAAAGAAAATAAAAACCTTATAAATTAGAGTATGGATATTTCATTAGTTATACCATTATATAATGAAGCTGAATCTCTTCCTGAACTGACGGAATGGATTACCCGGGTGATGAATGCGAATAAATTTTCGTACGAGATATTATTCATAAATGATGGAAGTACCGATAATTCGTGGAAGGTGATTGAGGAGTTGAGTGCAAAAGACGAGCACATCAAGGGCGTTAAATTCCGTCGTAATTATGGAAAATCTCCGGCTTTACATGTCGGTTTTGGTAGAGCTGAAGGAGATGTTGTAATTACTATGGATGCCGATTTGCAAGATAGTCCTGATGAGATTCCGGAATTGTATCGTATGGTTATGGAAGATGGCTATGATCTTGTATCGGGCTGGAAGAAAAAACGTTATGATCCTTTATCGAAAACTATTCCTACGAAGTTGTTCAATGCAACGGCAAGAAAAGTTACCGGAATATATTTGCACGATTTTAATTGTGGATTAAAAGCATATCGAAACGAAGTGGTTAAAAGTATCGAGGTATATGGTGATATGCATCGGTATATACCCTATTTGGCAAAAAGTGCAGGCTTTTCGAAGATTGGGGAAAAAGTAGTTCACCATCAGGCGCGCAAGTATGGTGTGACGAAATTTGGTCTGAGTCGTTTTGTAAATGGGTATTTAGATTTGCTGACCCTTTGGTTTTTTAATAAGTTTGCGGTGAAGCCGATGCATTTTTTCGGATTTTTGGGAAGTCTGATGTTTGTGTTGGGATTTTTCTCGGTAATAGCGGTTGGTGTATATAAATTATATTCGATGTATCATAATATGCCGTATCGATTAGTAACAGATTCTCCGTATTTTTATCTTTCGCTTACGGCAATGATTTTGGGAACTTTGCTTTTTTTAGCAGGTTTTTTAGGAGAATTGATTTCTCGGAACTCAGTAGAACGTAATCGATATAATATTGAAAAAGAGATAAAATAATTTCCGGATTAAAGATATAAAATTATGAAAAAGACCGATGGTGATAATGAAGGTTTCGATTTGCTGACTTTAGCGCGTCTGCGATGTTCTGTCCGGGCATATACATCTCGTGCTGTAGAATCGGAAAAGCTTGAATATATATTAGAAGCCGTTCGATTAGCTCCTTCGGCAGTAAATTTTCAGCCTTGGCTTTTTATTGTAATTCAGGATGAGAAAGACCGGAAAAAATTACAACAGTGTTATGACCGAGACTGGTTTACTCAAGCTCCGGTTTATATTGTTGCATGTGGAGATCACCGACAATCATGGAAGCGGAAAAGCGATATGAAAGATTTTTGTGATGTGGATGTTGCGATTGCAGTCGAGCATCTTTGTTTAGCAGCAACGGAACAGGAGTTAGGCACATGCTGGGTGTGCAATTTCGATACGAAGTTATGTGCTGAAATCTTGAACCTTCCTGAGGATATCGAACCTCTGGTTTTAATACCGATCGGTTATCCCGAAAATCCCGATGTATTCGCCTCTACACCGAAAAAACGAAAAGCGTTTAATGAAATTGTAAAATGGGGAAAATATTAGATATTATTTTAGTAGTTTTTTTGCTGGGAATAGGATTTGTATCATGTGGAGACGATGGCTGTATGGAAAATCGTAGCAGTATCCCGTTGATAGCTTTTTATTCCGATGCCGATACGACTCAACGAGTTGCGATAGACTCGCTGACGGTATGGGGAATAGGTCAGATAAATGATTCTTTGCTTTTGGATACAGCCTCGGTAAATCAATTCATGGCGCCATTGAGAGATGGTGTAGATACGACAAAATATGTTTTGCGCTATGACCAGGAAAACCTGAATCCCAGATACAAATTCGATACGTTGACATTTGTATATCATTCGTATGTGAAATTTGAATCGGCCGAATGTGGTGCAATGTTTAATTATGTGATCGATGATTTTAGATATACGACTCATCAACTTGTCTCAGCGACATTATTGACTAAGGAGATCGATAACCTGAATATTGAGAATGTAAAACTTTTCTATCATGTTGAAGAAGCGGAATAACTTGCTATCGGTCATTTTTTTGTTGATCGTTTCTGCAACATTCGCTCAGCAACGACAGTCGACAAATTCAGTTCCTCAGAAAAAAGAGGAAAAGAAGGAATCTAAATATAAATTCCCATTATTGAACGGACTTATTTTGGGCGTTGATTTGTATAATCCTGTAGCGAATTTGTTCGGGCAGAAGTATGGAAATTATGAAGCGAGTTTGGAGTTGAATATGTATAATCGCTTTTTACCTACTTGGGAGATTGGGATAGGGCGTGCCGATAACAGACCTGAAGAAATGAATTTTACTTATGTCGGTAAGCCTGCGCTTTATAACCGTATCGGTATAAATTATAATTTTCATTATAATAATGACGGTCCTGGAACTTTTTTCGTAGGATTGCGGTATGGTTTTTCTGCTTTCAAGTATGATATAACAAATATAACATTAGAATCTCCCTATTGGGGAACTTCTTATAGTGAGAGTATTACCGGACAAAAATCTAAAGCACAATGGATCGAGGCGTTAGGCGGTATTCGTGTTCGTTTGTATAAGGATTTGATGATGGGGTGGACTGTCCGTTATAAATGGCTGATAAAGGCAAAAAGTAATGACTTTTCTACTCCGTGGTTTATCCCCGGTTATGGGAATAAAGGTTCTGTTTTGGGGATAACGTATTCGATTTACTATAAATTTCCTTTGAGAAGAAAGGTGGCCGATAATAAAACAGATGCGTCGGTTAAAAAATAAGATTTATAACAAAAGGCTGTTTTGTTGAATTACAAAACAGCCTTTTGTTATGGGAATTATACTCTTGTTAATTCGTTTGAGAACTGTTTTCTTTTATATGAATGGCATATCCGCCGCTACGTGCAATAGGAATAGCTAATTCTGATTTAGAATTTACTCGATAGTTTTTGATGGTATAGGATTGTGGACGGGTTTCATAATCGGCATCTTCTCCATCAGCATATATAGTTGCGATATAGTTCTTGCCCGGATCAAGAAAATTTAAGCGGATATTTGAGACTCTTTTATTTTCATCTGTAATGCCACCGATGAACCATTCGTCTTCCCCTTTCTTTTTTCTGGCGATAGTGATATAATCTCCGGGTTCGGCTTCCAATATTCGAGTATCGTCCCAGTCAACAGGAACATCCTTGATAAATTGAAAAGCATCAGCAAATCTTTCATAATTTTCCGGTAAATCCGCAGCCATTTGTAAAGGACTGTACATCGTTACATATAAGGCCAATTGTTTTGATAATGTTGTGTTAACCCTATTTTTAACATTTGGATCATAATAGCTAAAGTCTGTTTGGAAAATTCCCGGGGTATAATCCATCGGACCTCCGATAAGCCTGGTAAATGGTAATATGGTCTGATGATCTGGTTTGATATTTCCCAATGCCTCATATTCTGTTCCTCGAGCCGATTCTGCAGCCAAATAATTGGGGTAAGTACGATGCATTCCTGTCGGGCGTACAGGTTCGTGAGCATTAATCATGATTTTATAGTCAGCACCTTTTTCGATAGCTCTCAAGTAATGATTTACCATAGTTTGTCCATAATGATGCTCTCCCAAAGGAATAATTGTTCCCACATATCCCGATTTTACGGCATCATAGCCGTTATCTTTCATAAATTGATAAGCTTCATTCATTCGGCGTTCGTAGTTTGGAATCGAAGCTGATGTCTCGTGGTGCATAATCAATTTCACTCCTTTTTGTGCCGCATATTTTTTGAGCTCATTTAAATCGAAATCCGGATAAGGTGTAACAAAATCGAAAACATTCTCTTTCATTGTTCCAAACCAATCTTCCCATCCGATATTCCAACCTTCCACCAATACTCCGTCAAAGCCGTGTTTAGCTGCAAAATCTATATAGCGTTTCACGTTCTCAGTGTTCGCTGCGTGGCGTCCGTTCGGTTCTATCCGAGAATAGTCGATTTCATCAAGCTTTATATTAGACGTGTCTGCATAAGCCCAGGAACCTCCATTTGGAATGAACATTTCCCACCAAACACCTATATATTTCATTGGCTTTATCCATGAGGTATCTTCGATTTTGTTGGGCTCATTTAAATTGAGAATGGTCTTTGACGCCAGAATATCTGCAGCATTATCGCTTATTAATATTGTTCTCCAAGGAGTTTGAGTTGCTGTTTGCATTCTGCCTTTTCCTCCTAACGGGTCTGGAGTCAAATGTGTTGATAATATCACTCCGGTACTATCCAGTTCCAATAACATAGCAGGATAATCTTTTAAAGCAGCTTCATGGATATTTATATAGACCCCGTTACCTTTAAGCATCAGAGGAGTTTGTACAGATATCTCTTTAGTTGGTGTTTGTGCCGAGATTTCTTCGGTAGCGGCATCTATTTGGTGTGAGACTTCTGATAATAATGATGTCGTATAATTATATTCGTTTGTATCGTAGTCTCCTCTTATCCAAAATGCAGTATAATCTTTTCCT
Source organism: Coprobacter fastidiosus (assembly GCF_982245605.1). NCBI lineage: Bacteria > Pseudomonadati > Bacteroidota > Bacteroidia > Bacteroidales > Barnesiellaceae > Coprobacter > Coprobacter fastidiosus. The sequence continues at coordinate 163,408 of NZ_CEVCIF010000001.1, forward strand.
AAATTAAATTGAGTAATTTCTTCGGCAATTGTAAAATAAGAAAGATTTTTTTGATTTGGAAATTCATACCTGAACCCAAGTCCATCATCGTATAATCTGAATCGTATAATAACAGTTCTTTTCGGACTACCTTGTTCCAAAGTAATTTCCAGTTCATTATATTGATTTCGTATTTTTTTTACCTCTCCCCATACGGGTTCCCATGTTTCATCAAAAGCAGATGTCGAACTTTTTAATATACTGAAATTATCTACCATAGATGGAATATTTTTCATTTCAAAACCAAGTCTGCTTTTTTCAATAATTATTTTCCCTTTATACAGTAAGGAATAATACGGAATGCCGTTATCGACGTGAAATGTCAGATTTAATTGGCGATTAGGCGATTCAATACTTTGAGCGTGTCCTGTGAGTACCATAATAAAACAAAGAAATAAAAATAAGTTTCTGTACATAATATGTTTTATTTGCCGTTATTTAAAAGAAATGTATTTATAGAACAACGGAGACCTTAGATTTGTTATTGTCAATTTTTCTTTTTTATGAAAGAGGTATTTTCGGAAAATACAAGCTTAATATGAAATGATCTCAGTTTTATGTAGCTTTTTATTCAAAAAAGTTTTTGTGTATAATTGAGTTATTTGCAGGCAGTT